>DASXJI010000121.1:0-2511 GCA_036497495.1 Mycobacterium sp. | reverse complement strand
TCGGTGCTCCAGTTGTCCGAATCGGCGATCACAATCACATCGGCGGCCAACACGCCACGGTGGGCGGCCAGCAGCCTGCCCAGCGACGGTGAACCGGACTCCTCCTCGCCTTCGACGAACACTGTCACCCCGACCGGAGGTTTGCCGCCGTGCGCCCGAAACGCCGCCAAATGCGTTGCGATACCAGCCTTGTCGTCGGCGCTGCCGCGCCCGTAGAGTCGGCCGTTGCGTTCGGTCGGCTCGAACGGTGGCGACGCCCACTGCGCAGAATCCCCCTCGGGCTGCACATCGTGGTGGGCATACAGCAGCACCGTCGGCGCACCGGGCGGCGCGGGATGCCGCGCGATCACGGCTGGCGCACCGCCCTCGCTGACGATCTGCACGTCACCAAAACCGGCCTGCGACAACAGATCTGCAGTCACTTGGGCACTGCGGTGCACCTGGTCGCGGCGGGCCGGGTCGGCCCACACCGACTGGATACGGACCAGGTTCTCCAGATCGTCGCGCACCGAAGGCAACAGCTGGCGCACTCGTTCGACCAGATCGCTCATGGTCTTCCAGGCTAGCGGTAGTGCGAAGCGCCGAGACCGACGCCAGCGCGAAGAAGGACGACGGGACAGCACGGTAGCGCCGATTTCGACGGCATCTCGGCGGATGAAACGCTAGGGCAGTTCCAGAATGGCCACCGCGGCAGCGGTGTCGGCTTCGTGCGTCAACGACACGTGGATCGTCACGTCCTTCAGATGCTTGGCGATATCGCCGGTCAACCGCACCCGCGGCCGGCCCCACATGTCAGTGACGACCTCGATGTCGCGATGGATGTCCTCGCGCAACACCGGTCGTTGGGAGAACCGCGATCCGGACCAGGCCTTGATCACCGCTTCCTTGGCCGCCCAGCGCGCCGCGAGGTGGCGAGCCGCCGACGAGCTCTTGTCCGACGCGTCACGCCGCTCACCTGGGGTGAAGGTCTCGGCGAAGGCCGTTCCGGGCTGGTCGACCTGCTCGGCGAACTCAGCAATGGAGACAAGGTCTATCCCCACTCCGACGATGCTCACAGGCGCCGCTCCTCCTCATCGCTGCGCTCTGCATCGTCGCCAGCGCAGCTCATTCCTGCGAACCTATCGGACGTTCACCGGGGGTGGTCAAAGGCGGTACAAGTCGTCGTCGCCCAATCGCGCATTCGCGTCGAGCAACATCGCCGCTTCCTGCCGCTTCTCGGACACCTCGTGGTCGAAGCGACGATCGGCGGGCCGCTCGTACAGTGCGGGGCCGCCGGCGATCGCCGACGCCAGTCGACGCTGTCCGGCCAGCAGACGCGCATCAGCCCTACGCAGGTAGTCCGCGCGCTGACCGGCATCCAGCGTCGCCATGAAGGCCTCCGGGTGGACCAGCGCGACCAGACCGGACACGTGGCCGAACCCGAGGCTGGTCACCAGCCCGGCCTTCAGCGGGAACTTCTCGCCGAGCCGCAGCGTGTCGCGTACCCACACGAAGTGGGCCGAGTCCGCGAGTTCGTCGTCGACGCAATCCAGGCTGCGGTTGGGCGGGATCACCCCGTCGCGAAGGATCTGGCACAGGCCCATCATCTGGAAGACCGCCGCGCCACCCTTGGCGTGCCCGGTGAGGCTCTTCTGCGACACGATGAACAGCGGGGCACCGTCGGAGCGGCCCATCGAATCGGCCAGTCGCTCATGCAGTTCGGTCTCGTTGGGATCGTTGGCCAACGTCGAGGTGTCGTGCTTGGAGATCACCGCGACGTCGTCAGCGCCGACGCCCAGCTTGGCCAGCGACCGGGCCAGTGGCGAATCCTTGCCGCCACGGCCGGCACCCAGCGCGCCCAGCCCCGGGGCCGGGATCGAGGTGTGCACACCGTCGGCGAACGACTGCGCGTAGCCAACCACCGCCAGCACCGGCAGACCCATCTTGAGCGCGAGGTCGCCGCGGGCCAGCAGGATGGTGCCGCCGCCTTGAGCTTCCAGGAACCCGAGCCGGCGCCGGTCGTTGGGCCGGGAGAACTTCGAGTCCGCTATGCCCCTGCCGCGCATCATGCTGGTGTCGGCGGTGGCGGCCATGTCACCGAAGCCGATGATGGCCTCAAGCGTCAGGTCGTCGAACCCGCCGGTGACCACCAGTTCGGCCTTGCCAAGGCGGATCTTGTCCGCACCCTCCTCGACCGAGACCGCCGCGGTAGCGCACGCGCCAACCGGGTGGATCATCGCGCCATAGCTACCGACATACGACTGAATCACATGTGCGGCAACGACGTTGGGCAGCACTTCCTGCAGGATGTCGTTCGGCTTGTTCCGGCCGAGCAGGTTTCCGTGATACATCGTCTGCATCGACGTCATGCCGCCCATGCCGGTGCCCTGAGTGCTGGCCACCAGGCCCGGGTGCACCCATCGCATCAGCTCGGTCGGGGTGAAGCCCGACGACAGGAACGCGTCGACGGTCGCCACGATGTTCCACAGCGCCACCCGGTCGACCGAGCTGGCCATGTCTTGGCTGATGCCG
>DASXJI010000120.1:0-7421 GCA_036497495.1 Mycobacterium sp. | reverse complement strand
TACCAGGCATACGGCGTCGTCATCTCGGGGTCCAGCCAGAGGTTGCCCCCGCCGGTGGACTTTCCGAACTTCGTCCCGTCCGTGGAGGTCACCAACGGAACCGTGAGGGCGTGCACCGCGGCGGCCGACTTCTGACGCACCAATCGAACGCCGGCGATGATGTTGCCCCACTGATCGGATCCGCCGATCTGAAGCACGCACTGATGGCGTCGATGCAGCTCGACGTAGTCGTTGGCCTGCAACAGCATGTAGCTGAACTCCGTATAGGAGATTCCCTCACCTTCGAGCCGTCGCCGAATGGTGTCTCGATCCAGCATCACGTTGACCGAGAAGTGTTTACCGACGTCGCGCAGCAACTCGATCGCCGACATTGCGCTGGTCCACTCGAGGTTGTTCTCGACAATGGCGCCCGTCGGTGAGCTGTCGAAGTCGACGAATCGCTCGAGCTGCCCGCGAATTCGTCCGGTCCATTCCTGGACCGTCTCATCGGTGTTGAGCACCCGCTCGCCGGTTTCGCGCGGGTCGCCGATCAGTCCGGTGGCTCCGCCGGCAAGAACGATCGGCCGGTGGCCCGACTGCTGGAAACGCCGCAACGTCAACAGCGGCACCAGGTGACCGGCGTGCAGACTCGGCGCGGTGGGATCAAACCCCGCATACAGGGTGATCGGACCGTCGGCGGCGCCCTTGGTCAGCGCGTCAAGGTCGGTGGACTGTGCGATCAGTCCACGCCAGTTCAGCTCCTCGACGATTTCAGCGCCCACAGTCGTAGATCTTCTCGCATCTACCTGACGCGCCCGCGGCGGGCGACCGGACGGCGCGTCGAATCAGTCGCTGGCGCCCGGCGCCGGAGCTCGTGGACTGCGCCGGTAGGCGGAGACCGCTGCTTGGCCGGGCAACCACAGCCGCCACGGCCGGTCGGCAGCCTGGCTGACACCGACGCGCGGTCCCGAACTGGCGTCGGGCGCATCGTTGAGTGTCAACCGTATTGGACTGCCGTTCCCAAATAGGTCGATTCCGTTGTCGGCCATGGTGATTCCGGTCGCCGAGCAGAGGTTCCCCGGTCCCCGCGCCAGCGCGCGAGGGCGGATCGCCGACCCGCGCCGGGACTCGGCGGTGTCGAACCCGGTTTCGACGACTGCAGCCCTGAGCAAGACGGCGGCGGCGATTCCGTCGGGTCCGCAGACCACGTTTGCGCAGACGTGGATGCCATGGCTGAGATACGTGTAGAGCCGGCCGGAAGGGCCGAACATCACCGTGTTGCGGGCGGTCACACCGCGGTATGAGTGCGCCGCGGCGTCCGGCCAGGGGCCGTCGGGTCCCCCGCCGTATGCCTCGACCTCGACGATTGTCGCGATAACGCCACGACCGGTGAGGGTTGCGCCGAGTAGTCGATGTGCGGCTTCGACCGGGTCGACCGCAAGTTGGTCAGCGCCCACCAGACAGATTCTGCCCGCGACCCTTGACAGCCGACCGGGAGGGGTGAATATTCACCATATGATGACTTCATCAGATGATGAATTACCGTCAACGGGTCACGAGGTAGCGATCGACATCAGCCACTTGCGGGTGGTTCGCGGCAAACGGCCTGCACTGCACGACTTCTCGGTGCGGGTGGCTTGCGGCAGTATCACCGGCCTGCTCGGGCCATCGGGCTGCGGAAAGACCACGTTGATCCGATGCATCGTCGGCACCCAGCTCATTGCGTCGGGCACCGTGCGGGTGCTCGGGCTGCCCGCCGGCTCCGCGCCGTTGCGCCGCCGGGTCGGCTACCTGCCACAGGACCCGTCGATCTACAACGACCTGCGAATCGTCGACAACGTTCGCTATTTCGCCTCGCTCTACGGCTTCGACAGCCACGCCGCCGACTCCGCGATCGATCGGGTGGGCCTTCGCGACCACAGCACCGCCTACTGCGGCAATCTCTCCGGTGGTCAGCGCACCAGGGTGTCGCTGGCGTGCGCGTTGGTCTGTCAGCCCGAGTTACTGGTTCTCGACGAACCGACAGTGGGCTTGGACCCGGTGCTGCGCGCAGATCTGTGGGAGCAGTTCACCGACCTGGCCCGCGCCGGGGCCACGCTGGTGGTTTCCAGCCATGTGATGGACGAAGCCGACCACTGCGGCGACCTGCTGCTGATGCGCGACGGTCACCTGGTCGCCCACACCACCCCGACCCAACTGCGAGAGGACACCGGATGCACGTCACTGGAGGACGCGTTTCTGTCCATCATCAAGCAGAGCATGAGCCAGGCCGGCTAGGACTGACGGGATACACGGCGACCACGACCCGGATCTTGCGGCAGCTAGCCGCCGACCACCGCAGTATCGCCATGATCCTGGCGGTGCCCATCGTAATTATCACGTTGATGTACTTCATGTTTCAGAATGTCCCGCATCCACCCGGAACGCCGTCGCCTTTCAACAATGCCTGCCTGATCCTGCTCGGGCTGTTTCCACTTTTCGTGATGTTCATCATCACGGCGATCACGATGCAGCGCGAAAGGGCTTCGGGAACATTGGAGCGCATCCTGACCACTCCATTGCGCCGACTCGACCTGCTGATCGCTTATGGGACAGCGTTTTCGATCGCCGCCGCGGCGCAGGCGGTTTTGGCGTGCGGTGTGTCGTTCTGGTTGCTCGGCTTCGACACCGCCGGCAGTCCATTGTGGGTGTTCGTGATCGCGATCGCCAACGCGGTGCTCGGCGTTGGCCTGGGCTTGCTCTGCAGTGCGTTCGCACGCACGGAATTTCAGGCCGTGCAGTTCATCCCGCTGGTAATGGTGCCGCAACTGCTGCTGGCGGGCATCATCGTCCCGCGTGCGCTGATGCCACACTGGCTCGAATGGCTCAGCAACGTCTTACCGGCCAGCTATGCGCTGGAGGCGCTGCAACAGGTAGGCGCGCACACCGGGCTTACCGGTGTCACGGTCCGCGACATCGGGATTGTGTTGGGCTTCGCGATCGCGGCACTGTGTCTGGCGGCTGCGACCCTGCGCCGGAGGACACCCTGACGTGACGGCCACCAATGCCGCACCGCGACGCCCGGGGCGCCCCGCAGGCAGCTCGAACACCCGGGAGAAAATTCTGGACTGCGCCCGGGAGCTGTTTGCCCGCAACGGCATTAGAAACACGTCGATACGTGCGGTGGCCGCTGCCGCCGGCGTGGATTCGGCGCTGGTGCATCACTACTTCGGCACGAAGGAGCAACTGTTCGCCGCGGCTGTTCACATCCCGATCAATCCGATGGACATCATCGGCCCTTTGCGCGAGGTGCCCGTCGAAGAACTCGGTCACCGAGTGGCGACAACGTTGTTGATGCTGTGGGACTCCGAGGTCGGCGCGAGTTTCATCGCCACGCTGCGTTCGATCTTGGCGGGCTCGGAGGTCAACCTGTTCCGCACTTTCATCCAGGACGTGATCGCGGTCGAAGTCGGCTCCCGCGTCGACGATCCGCCTGGCAGCGGCATCATCCGCATTCAGTTCGTGGCCTCGCAATTGGTGGGCGTCGTGATGGCGCGCTACATCCTGGAACTGGAGCCCTTCGCATCGCTGCCCGCGCCACAGGTCGCCGAAACCATCGCACCGAACCTGCAGCGCTACCTCACTGGGGATTTGCCGGAGTTGCCTTCGCGATAAGGCGCGCATGCTCGTCGTCGCCGACCTCGACCGCCTCGTCGACCAGCAACACCGGGATGTTGTCCTCGATGCGATAGGCGCGGCGCAGCCGTGGGTTGTACAGCAGCTGATCGTTGGCGTCGTCCACGAGCACCAGCGGACCCCGATCGGCCGGGCACACCAGGATGCTCAGCAGCTCCTCGTCAATCACGTTTGCTCCCAGGCTTATTGCGCACCGGACAACTCCGCTCGCGCGGGACCGGTCAGGCGCCGGAACTGATTCGCCTCGGCGTCGAACAGCCACGCGTGCCGTCCCGCTTTGGGAATGCCGCCAGCCCGTAATGCGCTGGCCGTTGGTCGGTAAGTCGCGCTGAGCTTGAGCTGCGGCACTACGTGCACGATGTCGGGTCCCAGTCCGAACGGCATGGCCGAAACGGCTTCGGTGAGATCGGCGGCGGTGATCGTCGCTCCCGGTAGCGTCGTCACCGCGGCCACCGCGACCTGGTGACCGTCCATCGACACCCCGTACGTCACGGCGAGGTCGACCGCGGGAATCAGGCCCAGCGCGTCGGTGATCGGTTCGCAATAAGCGATTCCGCGCGCGGTGTGCACCGTCGACCCGCGCCTGCCAATCAACCAGAAGTCGCCGTCGGCGTCTCTGCGGAACAGGTACTCAGTCGAGATCCAGGTGTCGGCAGGAGCGAAGACACCGCGCTTGATCGACGCAGTCGGGTCGATCGGTCCGCGCGGCTCGGCAAGCAATACGCCGACTTCATTGGCGTCCGGGATCCGGATCAGCCCGCTTTCGTTCTCCAGGATCAGGTCATGCTCGGCGTCATAGGCGCCCAGTTCGACCCGTCCCGCTCCCGGCAGCGGCCGGCCTTTGCTGCCGATCTTGGCGCCGGATACGTTGGCCAGCACCGCGTGCCCGTCGGTGGTCGCGAAGAACTCGACGACGCGCGCGGGCGCGAACACGTCAGTGATCCGCTGCCACAGACCGGTCGGCATACCTGAGCCGATGAACAACCGCACCGGATGGTTGCCGTGCAAGGAAAATCCGGGGTCGTCGATGACGTCACGCAACATCGCCCAGGTATAGGAGACGACAGTGACCCCGTATTGGCGAAGCTCGGCCGCGAATCGGTCGGGCTGCAGCCCACGGGACAACGCGATACGAGTGCCGCCGACTACCGCCCCGCCGAGGCTGACCAACAATGCGGACTCGTGGTGCAGCGGGGTGAGGCAGTACACGGTGTCGGTGCGCCCCAGAGCGGCGGTCGAGGCGGTGCCAAACGCCGACAAAGCCCAGCGGTAGTTGGTGATCTGCTTGGCGACGAGCTGGCCATTCGCGGTGTTGAACCCGACGAATGCGAGATCGCGCGCATATCCCGGGTTCGGCCGGTACCAGGCCGGCAACTCGACGGTGTCGGGTTCGATCTGCTCCATGTCGATGACATTGGCGTCATCATCACCCAGGTGCAGATCGCGCGACTCACCACCGCCACCGAGAACCAGGATCTGCTCGGGTAATTGCCGCGCGGTTTCGAGATTGGCGGGGTCGGTGATGATTTCGCTCACGCCGCCGAGCCGGACCGACGCAGCCAGGTCGATATCGGGCTTCAACAGGACCGCGACGGCACCCAACCGCGACAGCGCGGCGATGGCGACGAGTGCGCTCGGCCGGGTCTCCATGAGCACCCCGACGTGTTCGCCTTGGCGCACCCCGACTGCGATCAGGCCGCGCACCACGTTGTCGATACGCCGGTTCACCGCTTCGTAGGTGTGCACGCGCCCGTCGAAGAGCAGGAATTCGCCATTGGGAGCATCGTGCGCCTGCTCGCCGATGATCCGGCCCAACGAGATCCGGGTGTGGTCGTTGATCTGGCCCAGGCGAACCAGTCGGGGCAGCGTGCGAATGGTCTCGACGGCCAACGTGCGCACGGATTTATTCGCCGCGAAGACGGCGTCGGCCGCTCCGCGGGCAAATGTCAGTGCCACCTCGGAGGCCTCGCCGAGGCCGTGCAGCACCCGGGAACTGAGCGCGACACCGCGATCGGTAGGTTCTTCCGGCTGATCGGCCATCGGGAAGATGTCGGTGGGCTTGTCGCCGTTTCCGGAGATCCACAGCACCCAATCGGCGACCGTCGGCCAAGACTCCTGTGCCGCTTTTGATCCGACAACCAGGCCGAAATGGCCGGTCCGGATCAGGTATTCGTAGACCTCGGCATTGGGCGCGGCACGGCGGATACCCCGCACCGCGGCCGGCTGACCGATGTCGTCAACCTCGCCCACGAAAGCCAAGATGGGACACGTGATATCGGTCAGCGTGACGAGTTGGCCGTTGATGGCGAAACCGCCGGTCATCATCCGGTTGTGCGCGACGAACTGCTTGAGCAGCTCGGAGATCGCGGGTCCGGACCAGGCGATCCAGCCTTCCGACTCCAGGAATCTGCGCTGGGCTTCCCTGGGCAGCAGTGCCTCACGGTCATGGAGCTGACGCACGAAGTCGATCCGCGCCTTGGCGGTCTTGAGCGGGTCGAGCATCTGAAAGCCGGTGCGCGCCAACCAACCTGGAATGTCCAACCGATTGAAGACGTGGTCCGCCATAAACGTGGCAACGCCGGGCGCGAGGTTCGGTGGAAGCCCCATCGGCAACGCTGCCAGCGTGTCAACTGGTGAGCCGAACGTCACGATGCTGGCAATGCTCTTCGAGCGCCGGTAGGCCGCCGCCTGATAGCAGAACATCCCACCCTGCGAATAGCCGATCAGGTGTACGTCGCGCCCGGTGATGCCGGCCATGGCGTCGAGGGCTTCACTCAGCGCGACGATGTGGTCGGCCAGATTCCGGCGCATCCCGCCTTCGATCTGATCGGGTGAGCCGAAGTCGATCACCCAGGGATCCAGCCCGGCGGCGTGCAGAATGCCGACCGCGCCGTCATCGCGGGTGACGTCCCACATGTTTGCCGACATCATCATCGGATGCACCAGCAGCACCGGCTCCCCGGCCTGCGGATGCCCGGGTCGGCTGTCCGGCGGGAAATAGCGCCGGAGCTTGTACATCGGCGTGCTCTCGACGGTCTGTGACGGCGAGGGAGAGTTGCCGGTTTCCAGGCCACCGAGTCGCAGGACTTCCAGGCCGTTCTGTGCGGTCGCCAGCAGGCGCTCAACCGGTCGAGTGACCGCTGAAAACCTCAGATCCATGCCGCCGCTCCCCTCGAACGAAGACCATCGTGTGCTGCGCGCGGGCCTGACAGCGTGCACATCATGGCACATCACAGGGGGTGGGCTCGTTGCTTTGGTCACGGCGCCGGTCCTTTCGACCAGCCTAGTCGCCCCGCCTCGCCGACCGCCTCGCCGCGTCATGCGTCTAGGGTCGGGCCGGTGGCACACCTGTTGGGCGCCGAGGCCGTGCACCTCGAATATTCGACTCAGGTTGTGTTCGAATCAGTGACCGTCGGCGTCAGCGACGGCGATCGCATCGGCATCGTGGGCAGAAACGGCGACGGGAAATCCAGTTTGCTGGATCTGCTCACCGGCCAGGTGCGTCCCGATGCCGGACGGGTCACGCAGCGCAGCGGGCTGCGCGTCGGGGCGCTGAACCAGGCCGACATTCTGGATTCGGGGAGCACGGTGGGGTGGACGCTGGTCGGCGATCGGGCCGATCACGAGTGGGCCGGTGATCCGCGGATCCGCGACGTCGTCAGCGGCCTGGTGTCCGACATCGGGTGGAACGCCGTGATCGGCACGCTCAGCGGTGGTCAGCGGCGGCGAGTCCAGCTGGCGGCGCTGCTGGTCGGCGAATGGGACGT
>DASXJI010000119.1:0-2356 GCA_036497495.1 Mycobacterium sp. | reverse complement strand
ACGGCGGTATTCAGTCCCAGCTGCGCGGCACGGATGGCCGCGACGTATCCACCGGGTCCGGCTCCGAGGACGACGACGTCATAGTGGGTCACGGCACCTACCCTAGTGGCCTGACTGTGGGCATCAGGTGGCCAGCCATTCACCGATCTTGTCGTCGAAGCGCTCGGCGACGTGCAGGCTGCGCCCCGGCGCATCACTGAGCCAGCCGCGGGCGATGAACACGCTGGTGATGGCGGCGGGTAGCGCCCCGGCCAGGTGGATACGACGGTCGCTCCAGTCCACGCAGGAGCGGGCGAACACCCGCCGACTGGCCCGTAGGGCGGCCAGGTCGATGTCCAGCCGTTCGATCAGATGTTGCCCGCGGTCGGTGAGCTCGTGGTCGCGGTCGTCGAGGTGGCGGATGGCTCCGACGGCCAGCAGCCGGTCGCGCAGTTGCACGCCGCGGTGTCCGGCCAGGTGGTCGTAACAGGTGCGGGCCTCCGACAGGGCGCAAGCGGCCTGCTGATCCGCTACCGGCACCGGGGCCGGCGGCGCAATCTTTGCGATGGCCTCCAACACCGTGGCCACTTCCGGGTCGGCGATCTCGTGGTAGCGGTGCCGGCCTTGGGCGCGGACCCGGATCAAGCCGGCCTCGGTCAGGCGGCGCAGATGCACCGAAGCGGTGCCCGGCTGCACGCCGGCGCGGCGCGCCAGTTCCCCGGCCGGCAACGCCCGCCCGCCGGCCAGTGCGGCCAGCATCACCGAGCGCGCGGGATCCTCGATCAAGGTGGCGATTGAGGTGAGGTCGCGATCAGCCTGCGGCCCGCAGGCCGCGGATTGGCGCGTGTCGCTCACTCCGCCAGCCTTGCACAGCCCCACTTCTGGTGCTCAGTACGGCAGGACGCCTGCTGCGCAATGTCGCTGGCTGTGTTGGCAGTAGAACTTGCCGTAGACCGGGGCTGCGGCGACGACGGATGCGCACACCGCCGAGATCATCGCGATGGCCAGCGCCGACACCAGCGGCCGGTCGGCCACCATCGCCAGTATCAGACCCGCGACCGTGCTCACCACGACGTAAGCCAGGACGACGAAAACCACCGCGGTCTTGTGCCTGGAGGCATCATGGCTCCACCAATAGAACAGGCCCGCGCCGATCGCGCCGGCCGGAACCCAGACCGCCAGCAGCATCAAGGCGAACTGCCACCACCTGACGTACTGGTACCGGTCGGGCACCGCAATCGACGAAGTGGGAATCGACTCGGACGGCGGTGCGTCGGTGTACGCCCCCGGCGTGAGTCCGCCGACCGGACGACCCGGCTTCTCGGCGGCATCCGACCTTCGGTGCCACCATCGACGCCGCGGTGGCGGCGGCTCCGGCTCGATGAGTTCGGGCTCGACTTTCTGATGAATGCCGGTGTCGAAGGCCGGCTTGTAAGGCTCGGTCAGGGGCATCGACTCGGTCTCTACGCGTTCGTCGTCAGCCACGGGTCACGACCTCGACCAAGGCGAGCACACCGAACCATCCAGGTGCCAGGGCCAGGATGTACGCACCCAGCGCGGTCAGCCACCGGCGCCGGGCCAGCAGAATCACCAGCAGGCCGACGGCGCTGGGGAATCCGACCACCAGTGCAATGGCGACGTCGGGGCGCATGCGAGCGTGCTCCACGGTCAGCGCCGCCGCGCCGCCGAGCAGCCCGGTAGCGACGCCAAGCAGCATCGCGCTGGTCAAAACCAAAGGCCGCGGCAGCGGTATCACGGTTAAACGATACTGCCGCTGGCGCCCGCTACGGCTTTACCTGCGCGGCGCGCCCTGCAGGTACCGGGCACGCGTCGGCAGCGGTAGCCACCACCGGAGCGCGCTCCGGCAACCGCTCGCCGTTTTCGTAGTCGGCGCCGGTGATCACCGTAGTAGCAGCCAGTTCGGCGTTCTCGGCGTCGCTGAACGCGCGTCCGCGGGACAGAAACCGCATCCCCTCGGGTGCCTCCACGCTGAACCCGCTGCCTCGGCCGGGCACCACGTCAATGACGAGCTGGGTGTGTTTCCACGCCTGGAACTGCGGCCCCGAGATCCACACCGGCACCCCGTCGGCTCCGACGTCGAGCACACCGAGCAGCACGTCGCGATCACCGATGATGAACTCGCCATCGGGGTAGCACATCGGCGACGACCCGTCGCAGCAGCCGCCGGACTGGTGAAACATCAACGGGCCGTGCTGGTCTCGCAGCTGATCGAGCAGCGTGGCGGCGTCCGCGGTGACGACCACCCGGGCTGCTCCGTGGCGCCGCTGCATCAGAAGAATCCTTGCGCCTTCTGCGAATACGACACCAGCAGGTTCTTGGTCTGCTGGTAGTGGTCGAGCATCATCTTGTGGTTTTC
>DASXJI010000118.1:0-5399 GCA_036497495.1 Mycobacterium sp. | reverse complement strand
CTCGTTGTTGTAGTGAGTGATGTGTACCAGCGCGGTTTGGTGATGGTCGGCGAGACCGGACAGCACGGCAAGCAGTGCGTCCCGGCCCTCCTGGTCGACCATGCTGGTGACCTCGTCGGCAATGAGCAACGCCGGCTCCCGCGCCAGCGCAGCGGCCACGGCGAGGCGCTGCAGCTCCCCACCCGACAGGCTGCCGGTGTCGCGTTCGGCGAGGCCGACCAACCCGACTTCACCGAGTAATCGCTCGACATCGATGACCTTGCCGGGAGGCAGTCCCCACACCACGTCGTCGGCGACCCGCGTACCCAGCACCTGGCTTTCCGGGTGTTGCATGACGACGGCGGTCCCACCGAGTTGACCGAGACCCACCGCGCCGAGGCGCTCGACCGTGCCCGAGGTTGGTTCGCGGCCGGCCAGGATCAGCATCAGCGTCGTCTTGCCGGCGCCGTTGGCTCCAGTGACCGCAACGTGTTCGGCTGGCAGCACGGCCAGGCTGACCGTACGCAGTGCGTCGTGGTCGGTGTGCGGATAGCGCAGACGCACCTCGTCCAGCCGCACCGGGACCGGCTGGATCGGCCCGGCGTCGGCTGACGCGTCCAGCTTGTGCACATCGGGGATGCCGCCCAGCCGTTCCAGCACGCGCGAAAGCGCCCACCAACCGATCAGCGAGGCGCCCATGATGCCGACGACGGCGAATCCGAGGGCGAGCCACTGCCAGTAATTCAGCGCCGCGGCAACGAAACTCGCGACGCAACGGGCGATCGCGTGCATGTGCGGCACCCTCGCCAAGATTGTCGCGACTCCGTTAACGGCGGCGGTGATAGCGTGGAACATCAGCTGCCGAAGCTGCGCCAGAACAGTCATCGCGATGACCACCACGGCGCCGACGACGGCACCAGCACCAATCGACGCCGAGATCACGGTTGCTGTGCCACGGTGACGCCGCTTCACGATTCCAGCCAGCCCGCCGACGAAGGCGCAGAGCGCGACAGCGCTGAAGCCGCTCAAGCCGACTACCAAGAAACCGATCACTCCGGCGGCCACCGTCGCGGTGATCACAGCGCGGACCCGGTAGCGATAGGCCAACAAACCCATCGGCACGCTGCCAAGCAGCCCGAGCCACCCGGCGTGCGGGAGGACGACCGCAATGATCGCGACCGCCGCGCACAGGGCGCCCATTACGGATGCCTGAGCCAATTCGTGCGGCCGTAGTGATCGATCCTGACCAGACATCCCCATCGAGGGTATGTGACAGGCGTCGGCATCAGCCTGATGCCCCAACCCAATCGTCATGTGGTGACCCCTAACCGGGCTATCAACCCGCTTGCTCGGCATGCGAGGCGCACGGTCCTACACACGGAACACCAGCGTAAAAACCGGTCACTGAGGAGTCGCTGAGAAGGTCGTTTGCTCACGCCGCCGCCACGAAGAAGCTTCCGACAGCCTCGGAACCTTCGACAGCCGGTGAACGTCATACCTGAATAGGAAGTATTCCTGAACCGTCCTCGTTGTAACCCGGTGAGCTATCAGTACAGGTCGATGACCAGAGACTTGAGGGAGTAACGGCGCATGACGGCTGTGACCGTGAGCACCGACAGCGTGAAATCAGCATCCGAGGACACCTCGGCATGGGCGCCGCTGAAGATTGCGATTTACCGCAACTTGTTCATCGCGCAGCTGGTATCGAACATCGGCACGTGGATGCAAACCGTCGGCGCCCAATGGTTTCTGGTTGAACACCACAGCAGCGCGACCATCATCGCACTGGTCCAAACCGCTTCGCTCACACCGACATTGGTTTTGGGGCTCTTCGGCGGTGTGTTTGCCGATCTGTTCGATCGGCGACGGCTGCTCATCGTAATTCAAACCTATGCGGTGCTCGCGGCTGCGGTGCTAGCCGCACTGGCGTTCGCCGGGGTTCTGACCCCGACCTGGCTACTGCTGTTCACCGTGGCCATCGGCTGTGGCTCAGCGCTGACCGCGCCAGCGTGGCAGGCGATCCAGCCGGAACTCGTTCCGCGTGAACAGATACTCGCCGCAGCGTCGCTGAGCAGCGTCACGGTCAACGTGGCCCGCGCAGTCGGACCTGCCCTGGCCGGGGTCGTAGTCCTGCTGTCCGGGCCGGCCGCGGTGTTCGCGCTCAACGCGGTGTCCTTCGCCGCGATCATCGTCGCGTTGCGGTCCTGGAAGCGGCCCGCGTGCGCGCCGCAGAGTGAGCGCGAAAGCATCGGGCTCTCGATCCTGGCCGCACTGCGATGGGTCCGCCATGGACCGGTCACCCGCCGGATCCTCCTGCGGTCGGCGCTGTTCGCGTTTCCCGCCTCAGCGTTGTGGGCACTGTTGCCCGTCACGGCCGCAAACCACTGGCACATGAACTCGTGCGGTTACGGCCTGGTGCTGGCCACCCTTGGCGTCGGCGCCGTCATCGGGGTGGCCCTCATCGCGCACCTCCGCAGATTATTCGCAACCAATGCCGTGTTGGCGGGTTCGGCGGGCGCCTATGCATTGGGCCTACTCGTGGTAGCGGTCGGCCCGTTCGGCCCGGCGATCCCGCTGCTGCTGGTGTGCGGCATGGCGTGGATCGCCACGCTGACCACACTCAACGCCGCCATCCAATTGTCGCTGCCACATTGGGTGCGGGCCCGCGGGATGGCCGTGTATCTGCTGATCTTCAGCGGCTCCCAAGCACTCGGGTCTTATCTGTGGGGTCTGATGGCCGCCCACTTCGGGCTTGCGCATTCGCTCTTGGCAGCAGCCGCCCTACTTCTGCTGACGGCGGCCAGCGTGGCCGTGCTTCCGTTGCGTCCAGAAACCGGAACGGTCGACCTGACGACTTCGACCGCCTGGCCTACGCCGACACTGGTTTTTCAGCCCGATCCCAACGACGGGCCGGTCCTGATTTCGACCTCTTACCGGGTCACCGACGACCAAATCCACCAGTTCACCGCGGCGATGCTCAAAGTCGGCAGGTCGCGCTCACGTACCGGCGGCTACCGTTGGCGGTTGTATCGCAGCGGCGAGGACCCCCAGCTTGTCATCGAGGAATTCACCGTCCCCTCATGGGCTGAATTCGATCGCCAACACAGCACTCGCTGGCTGGCCTCCGACCATAACGTCCTGGCCAGCGCGCTGCGATGCACCGTAGACGGCCGCGCGGAAGAGCACTGGTACTTCGCGCTGACGGGCCCAGCAGGTGTGCTCGGCGGACCATTGAGGACGAGCACATCAGCGCGCGCCAAGCGCAGAATCGTTACCCTGAATGGGATTCTTCCCGCGCCGTGGGCAGATGGACGGGGCTAAACCCACGCGAGCTCGGCACAGGTATCGCCCCCGACCCGTACGTTTCACCCCCACGTTTCCGTGTCTGCAGCAAATGAAGTTCGGCTGACGGATACACACATCGGCGCAATTCCTTCGCCCGAAGTTGTTTCGGCCTAGGCTATTCGGGACCTCCCTGCCTTTAACTCCGCCACTGCGCTCCACCACCGGCAAGGTCATCGGCGGGAAGGATGCAACAGGTGACCCGTGGACGAAGCCGGCGATCCGCGCGACAGAAAGGTGGGCATGGTTATGGCCGCTTTGAGCTCGATTGCCCTGGGGACAGCTCCGATTCTCGGTGGGGCGCTCCTCGGGGTTGCGGCCGGGCAAATAAAGGGTCCCGATGTCCGCAGCGCTATCAATCAGGACCTCGACCTGTTGGACCGACTCCCCGAACACCAGGTGGCTCGCCGCGAGGCATTGCGGCGCACCATCGATGACCGCATTGACGATTTGGTGGCGGCGAACGAACGAGGACGCCGACTGCGCGCCGCCGCAAGCTCATACGAAGGCAACTGGCGCGACATAGTGCTCTTCCTCTGCGCGGTTCTATTCACCATCGTTTGGTGGAATGTGAGCCACGACAGGTCCAATTGGTTGCTGGTATTCATCGCCATGATCGCGGCATCGGTGATCGCCGCGATGTATGCGGCACGGGGATCTCGCAGGGCCCTGCGTCAGGCGATTCGCCGGACCAAAGCGGCGCATCACGGTTAGCGGAAGGCCCTCGAACGAGGTCGAAGACTGCTTGCCGTCGAGCTGATAGCTCAGCGAGCGCGCAGCAATCGCCCAGATTGGAGGAATCTTCAGTCTCGCCGGAGGATCATCACAGGTATGCAAGGGAATCGTGTTCACTATCGATGAGCTGGGCACACTTCCGCTCTTCTCGGCACTCGCGCAGAAAGAGCTGGAGTACCTTGCCGGCGCCGTTGAGGACATCCACCTCATGCCCGGGGAGTACGTTGCCCGCGAGGGCGAAAGCCGGTTCCTGGCAATCGTGGTCGAGGGGAAGGCCGAGCTGACGAAGCTGGTGAACGGCGTCGAGCAGGTGATCGGCGTCCGGCTCCCAGGCGAGCTCGGAGGCGAGATCCCGATGACGCTCGGTACGCCGTTGCCGGCCAGCATGCGGGCCGTTGAGCCGTCGCGCGTGCTGAAGGCGACCGTCGAGGTGTTCCACACGGTCGCCGCGACGGCCCCCGAGGTCTCCGCAACGGTCGGTGCCGCCGCGTTGGACCGCCTGGAAATGCTGAGAAATGCGACCGCGCAGCCGCTCGAGCCGGTGATGTTCGTAATCGGCCCACGCGTCGACCCGGGCGTCCACGGCTGCGACAGTTTCCTCCATCGCAACCGAATTCCCTACGAACGGCTGAACCCAGACGATCCCGCCGCTGTTGCACGCACCGGAGGTAGAGCCCCAGTCGCCGGCCCTTATCCAGTGGTGGTGCTGCGCGACGGCACTCGGCTGACTACCCCGACGATGCGTGCCGTTGCCACGGTCGCCGGACTGACAGTCGCGCCGAGCCGCGAGCACTACGACGTGGTGATCGTGGGCGGCGGGCCGGCGGGTCTGACGGCGGCGGTCAACAGCGCTTCCGAGGGCCTGCAGACGGGACTGATCGAGTCCTTCGCCCCAGGCGGCCAGGCCGGCACCTCGACCCGGATCGAGAACTACACGGGGTTCCCATACGGAGTCTCCGGGGACGAGCTCGCGAGCCGGGCGCTGCGACAGGCGAAGCGGCTGGGCGCTGAGATCGTCGTGACCCGCCGGGTCGAAGCCATCGACCCTGTCGACATGACCGTCAGGTTGGACGGAGGCGACGTTATCCGGACGAGGTCGATCGTTCTCGCGATGGGCGTCGAATGGCGGCGCCTCGAGATCGAATCGGTCGATCGATTCGTCGGCTCCGGTGTCTACTACGGTGCGGCACCCAGCGACGCCGGTCTGGCGCAGGGAAACGATGTGTATCTGATCGGGGCAGGCAACTCTGCCGGGCAGGCCGCCATCTTCTTCTCCAACCACGCGCGATCGGTGACGCTCCTCGTGCGGGGCGAGTCGCTCGGAGAAAGTATGTCTCACTACC
>DASXJI010000117.1:0-10894 GCA_036497495.1 Mycobacterium sp. | reverse complement strand
GGCCCGCTGCTGGAGTGGGCGCATGAAATGGTGAACGCGTCGGCCACCGGCAACCTGATCGATGCGTCGGCCGTTCGCCGAATGTTAGACGAACACCGTTGCGGCACAGCCGATCACAGCCGCAGGCTGTGGACGGTACTGATTTTCATGCTGTGGCACGCGATCTTCGTCGAGCACAGCGTGGTGCCGCAAATCAGCGAGCCGCAGTATCCCGTGCAGCTCTAAAACGCGGACCTAGGCCAGCACGGTGGCGATTTTGGCGGCAGCGTCGTCGCCGTAGGCGTCGGCCAGCCGACTCTTGGCTGCGGCGGCGTCCCACGTCCACTCCTGGGTACCGGTCGACTCCAGCACCAGCACCGCGACCAGGGAGCCCAGTTGCGCCGAGCGCTCCAGGCCGAGCCCGCCGCTGCGTCCGGTCAGGAAGCCGGCGCGGAAGGCGTCACCGACACCGGTGGGGTCGGTGAGGCTGGTCTCCGGCACCACACCGACGTGCACGGTGCTGCCGTCGCGGTCGACGATGTCGACGCCCTTGGCTCCCAGCGTGGTGACCCGCAGGCCGACCTTGCCCATCACGTCGGCTTCTGACCAGCCGGTCTTCGACTGCAACAACTCCCACTCGTAGTCGTTGGTGAACAGGTACTCCGCGCCGTCGACGAGCTTGTCGATCTCTTCGCCGGACAGCCGGGGCAGCTGCTGCGACGGATCGGCGGCGAAGGGCAGGCCGAGCTTGCGGCACTCCTCGGTGTGCACCACCATCGCGTCGGGGTCATTGGCCCCGATGATCACCAGATCCGGCTTGCCGATCGACGACACCAGGTCGGCGAGCTTGATGTTGCGAGCCTCGGACATCGCACCCGGGTAAAACGATGCGATTTGGGCCATGTCCTGATCGGTGGTGCAGACGAAGCGCGCGGTGTGCGCAGATTTCGAGATCAGCACGTGGTCGGTGTTGACGCCGTGCGACTGCAGCCATTTGCCGTAATCGCCGACGAAATCGTCACCGGCGGCCCCCACCAAGGCCACGTCGCCGCCGAGCACTCCGATGGCGAAGGCGATGTTTCCGGCCACTCCGCCGCGGTGGATCACCAGGTCGTCGACCAGGAAGCTCAGCGATACCTTCTGCAGATGTTCGGCCAGCAGATGTTCGGAGAACCGACCCGGAAACCGCATCAAATTGTCAGTGGCAATAGAACCGGTTACCGCGATCGTCACGAAATTCCACCCCTTCAATTCCAAAGTTCGGCTAGCTAAGCGTACCGGTGGCCGTGGCCGGCTACGCACCGCGGGCGACCGCCCGCTAGCCTCCGTAGGAGAACCTGGCGGCAGCCTGACTCGCCCAAGGTCGTGCGGCCTTGCTATCCGAGGAGATCCACTTATGCCCGGTCCGTATTCGTCGGACCATGGTTCGGGCGCCGACGGACTACCGTTTTCCGACACCCATCCCAGCGAACCCATCCCCATGCCGCCCGCCTACCCGCCGCCGGTCGTGGCCTATCCGGGCTCGTTGCCGCCTCCGATGCCCTACCCGAAACCGCCCCGCCGTCGACCGCGGTTCATCGGCGCCGCGGTGGCGCTGCTGGTGCTGGCCGGGGTGGCCGCCGCCATCGTGTACGGGTCGCGCAGCGCTCCCAGACCCCCGGCCGGCGCATTCTCCGAAGCCGCCGCCACGTCGGCGATTCAGAGTTACCTGGACGCCCTCGAGCACCGCGACACCGAGGCCATCGCCCGCAACTCGCTGTGCGGTATCTACGACGCGGTGCGGGACCGGCGATCCGATCAGGCGCTGGCCAAACTCAGCAGCGATGCGTTTCGCAAGCAGTTCTCCGAAGCGAAGATCACGTCGATCGACAAGATCGTGTACTGGTCGGACTACCAGGCCCAGGTGTTGTTCAGCATGCGGGTACAGCCACCCAACAGCGGCAGCGCACGCAGCCAGGTTCAGGGCATCGCGCAGCTACTGAGTCAGCACAACAAGATTCTGGTGTGCTCGTATGTGCAGCGAACCGCAGGCGAGTACTAGCGGCGCTGATCGAGCGTCAGTTGAAGGAGTCGCCGCAGGCGCAGGAGCCGGTGGCGTTCGGGTTGTCGATGGTGAAACCCTGCTTCTCGATGGTGTCGACGAAGTCGACGGAAGCGCCCTGGACGTACGGCGCGCTCATCCGGTCGACGGTCAACGTCACGCCGCCGAAGTCGGCGGTGAGGTCGCCATCGAGCGCGCGGTCGTCGAAGAACAGGTTGTAGCGCAGGCCCGCGCATCCCCCGGGCTGGACAGCGATCCGCAGCGACAGGTCGTCGCGTCCCTCCTGATCCAGCAGTGATTTTGCTTTGGCTGCCGCGGCGTCCGTCAAGATCACGCCGTGCGTGGTGGCGGTGGTCGACTCGTCCTGAACAGTCATTGGTTCTCCCTGTAAGTGCTTGTGTCCGGATGGGGCCGCTTGAGCGACACAACCCATCTCCTCAAAGGTACCTTGTCGTGCCGCTATTCCCGAGTCGTGCCGCGACCTGTGATGCCAGCCCCATCAGCTGGTTGGCGGCATCAGCCAAGGCCAGCCGAACCGAACCGGCGTAGTCGGACACCGCACAGGCCGCCAGAATGCCGGCCGAGTGAACGGCCGGCTCCTCCAGCGTCACCTGGCCGGCCAGCACCACCACCGGCACCTGCGCCGATCGCGCCGCTGCGGCCAGCGCGCCGACCACCTTGCCGCGCAGGGACTGGTCGTCGAATTTGCCTTCACCGGTGATCACCAGATCGACGACGGCCAGGTCACCGGCCAACTCGGTGTGCTCGGCGATGATCGACGCCCCCGACTCGCAACGCCCGCCCAGCGCCAGCAGCGCCGCACCGATCCCGCCCGCGGCCCCGGCGCCCGATTCGGCACTGACCCGCCGCCCGGCGGCGGCGTCCAATTCGCCGGCCCACTGCGTGAGGCGCTCTTCGAGCACCGCCACCGTTTCCGGATCGGCGCCCTTCTGCGGCCCGAACACCCGGGCCGCTCCCCGCGGCCCCAGCAGCGGGTGCTCAACGTCACAGGCCGCCGTCAGCTCGACCCCGGCAAACCGTCGCCGCGCGGTGTCCAGGCCGCCGAGTTCCTCGATCAAGCCGCGGCCACCGTCGGTGCTCGCGCTGCCGCCCAATCCGACGACGATGCGGGCCGCGCCCGCGTCCAGCGCCGCAGCGATCAATTGGCCAACTCCGCTGCTGTGCGCGGCGAGCGCAGTCGCAGGTGTCGGCGGGCCGCCGAGCAGGGTCAATCCGCAGGCCTGCGCGCATTCCAGGTATGCGGTCGCCGACGGCGGATCCAGCACCCACTCGGCCCGCACGTTCTCGGTCAGCGGACCACGCACCTGCAGAGCCCGCCGCTCCCCTATCCGGCTGGCCAGTACGTCGACGAATCCCGGGCCGCCGTCGGACTGCGGGGCCACGGTCAGGTGATCGCCGGGCCGCACCCGGTTCCAGCCCGCCGCGATGGCGGCGGCCGCCTCAACCGCGGTCAGGGTGTCGCCGTAGCTGTCCGGCGCGATGAGCACCCGCAACGTCGGCGTAGGCTGCGCCGACCCAGTCATCTGAGCAACAGTAAGGCCGGTCGATCGCGCCGGCCATTTTCTCCGACACGTCCGCGGGAAGTAACCTGGCGAGCGTGAAACTGCTGGGTCGAAAGAAAGACGAGGGCGACACCAAAGGCCGGGACGCTGCCCAGACACCGGTGGAGGCCGCGGACGCCTTCGATGCCGTACCCCGGCAGGCCACCGCACCCAAGGGACGGCCCACGCCGCGACGCAACGCCGGACGCAAGGGCCCGGTGGCGCCGGCGCCGATGACCTCGTCGGAGGCCCGGGCACGGCGAAAGTCGCTGGCGGGTCCCAAGCTCGGTCGCGCGGAACGTCGCGAACAGAGTTCGGTGCGGCGCTCCCAGATGGCCGATCGGCGCGAGCGCATGATGGCCGGCGACGAGCGTTACCTACTGACCCGTGACCAGGGCCCGGTGCGCCGGTACGCGCGTGACATCGTGGACGCCCGCCGCAACGTGCTGGGTCTGTTCATGCCGTCGGCACTGGCGCTGCTGTTCATCATGTTCGCGGTGCCGCAGCTCCAGTTCTACATGTCGCCGGCGATGCTGGTTTTGATGGCGGTGATGGCGCTCGACGGGTTCATTCTCGGCCGAAAGGTCGCTCGACGGGTAGATGAGAAGTTTCCGGATAATACCGAAAGCCATTGGAAGATAGGGCTTTACGCAGCCAGCCGAGCCTCGCAGATGCGCCGGATGCGGGCACCGCGGCCCCAAGTCAAGCACGGCGCCAGTGTCGATTAGACCTCGCCGGAAAGGCTGACTGATCCACGGTGCGAACCCTGGTGCTCGGCGGAATCAGGTCAGGAAAGTCCCGGTGGGCGGAGGCCGCCATCGCCGAGTCACTGCAATCGGATCAGCCCGTGCGATACCTGGCGACCGGTCAGGTCGTCGACACCGACAGTGCGTGGGGACAGCGCATCGCTGAGCATCGCGACCGCCGACCGTCACACTGGTTCACCGTCGAGACCGACGACGTTGCACGGCAATTGCGGCGTTCGCCGGACACAGCGACACTGGTCGACGATATCGGCGGTTGGCTGACCGCCACCTTGGATAAGCGCCGAGCCTGGGATGGCGGGTCGCTGTCGCCCGACCTCGACGACCTGACGGCCGCGGTCGCGGAGTTCAACTCACCGCTGATGCTGGTCAGCCCGGAGGTCGGGCTGACGGTCGTGGCCGCCACCGCGTCGGCCCGCCGGTTCAGCGACGAACTGGGAGCGCTCAATCAGCGGTTGGCCGCTCTGTGCGAGCGGGTGGTGCTGGTGGTGGCCGGACATCCGCTGCCGATCAAGCAGGCCGGAGCATGACGATGTTCGCGCCGGTGGCGCCTCCCGACACGACGGTGGCGGCGGCGGCCCGTGCACGCCAGGACGCGCTGACCAAACCGCGCGGCGCCCTGGGTCGCCTCGAGGACCTGTCAGTCTGGGTGGCCTCGTGCCAGGGGCATTGCCCGCCAACACAATTCGAACGTGCCCGGATCGTGGTGTTCGCCGGGGACCACGGCGTCGCCCAGTCGGGGGTATCTGCCTACCCACAAGAGGTCACCGGGCAGATGGTGGCCAACATCGCGGCCGGCGGTGCGGCGATCAATGCGCTCGCCGACATCGCCGGGGCGACGGTGCGCGTCGTCGACCTCGCCGTGGACACCGACCCGCTGTCCGCGCAGATCGGCGCCCACAAGGTGCGACGCAGCAGCGGTGACATCACGAAAGAGGATGCGCTCACCGATCAGGAAACACTCGACGCGATCGACGCCGGCCGCCAGATTGCCGACCAGGAGGTCGACGGGGGTGCCGACCTGCTGATTGCGGGCGACATGGGGATCGGAAACACCACCGTGGCAACGGTTCTGGTTGCCGCGGTGACGGGTGTGGAGCCGGTCGCGGCGGTTGGCTACGGAAGTGGGATAAGCGACGCCGGGTGGGCGCGCAAGACCGCGGCGGTACGCGATGCGTTGTTCCGCGCTCACCCCGTGTTGGCCGCGCCGATCGCAACCCTGCAATGTTGCGGCGGAGCCGATTTGGCGGGACTGGCCGGCTTCTGCGCGCAAGCCGCGGTGCGGCGCACCCCGGTGTTGCTGGACGGCATGGTGGTGACGGCCGCGGCGTTGATCGCCGAGCAACTGGCGCCGGGCGCCCGGCTGTGGTGGCAGGCCGGCCACCTCTCGACCGAACCCGCGCATGCGTTGGCTCTGGCTCAGCTCGGCCTGGATCCGATCCTGGACCTGAAAATGCGGCTCGGCGAGGGTACCGGCGCGGCGGTGGCTCTGCCGGTGCTGCGAGCCGCGGTGGCCGCACTGTCGTCCATGGCAACCTTCGCCGACGCCAACGTCACTGACCGCTCGCCTGCATCGTGATCGGCTCGTTGGCAACGGCTTTCGCATTCGAAACCGTTGTCCCGGTGCCCGGCACATCGGACCGGCCGTTGGGCCGCGGTGCGATGACCGCGCTGCCGGTGGTCGGCGCGGTACTGGGTGCGCTGGGCGCGGCGGTGACGTTGGCCGGCGGATTGGCGTTGGGCGCGGGTAACGCATTGGCCGGTCTGCTCGCGGTGGCCGCACTGCTGGCGGTCACCCGCGGCTTGCACATCGACGGTGTGGCCGATACCGCCGACGGCCTGGGCTGCTACGGACCGCCCGAACGCGCGCTGCAGGTGATGCGCGATGGGACGACCGGACCGTTCGGCGTTGCGACCGTCGTGTTGGTGATCGTTGTTCAGGGATTGGCGTTTTCGGCGTTGTGCACGGCCGGGATCGTGGTGGCCGTGTGCGCGGGCCGGGTAGCGGCGGTGCTGGCCTGCCGCCGGACGGTGCCGGCCGCCCCCGGAAGCAGGTTGGGCGCTCTGGTCGTGGGCACCCAACCGGCGCCGGTGGTCGCGGCCTGGGTTGTCGTGCTGCTCGCCGCGTCGTCTGCGGCCGGTCGGCACCCGTGGCAAGGCCCCGTGGCGGTCGTGGTCTCGCTCACCTGCGCCGCGCTGCTAGTCCGGCACTGTGTGCGTCGATTCGGCGGTGTCAACGGCGACGTACTCGGCGCCGCAATCGAATTGACCACAACGGTCACCGCCGTCGCGCTGGCCGCGCTGTTGCGATTCTGACCGCTCAGCCTAACCGCGCGGCTGGAATCAACACCTAATTAGGGGTTTGCCCAACGCCAAGTCCTGACGGCCGACTGGCCGGGTCGCTACTCCATCGAGACCATCATGCTCGCCGCGTCCGGCAGCGCAGCTTTAAACGCGTCACGGCTCCCGGCGTAGAGGTCGAAGAAGCCCGACGCGCCGGTTATCGAGTTGTACAGCGTCACCCATCCGCCGTAGATCTGATCTGTGCCCTGATCGGTTTGGATGTTAGCGGTGTAGTCGACCTCGAGCAGTTGTTGAAAGTTCTTGCCCTGCAACGGCTGCGGCTGGGCCGGCCGCTGCTGCACGTTGGTCAATCCGGAGCTCTGAATATTCTGGTTGATCAGTGAGGCCGATTCTTGCACGATGTCGGACGCGTCCGCGCCACCCGCGACAACGAACAGGGCGGCGCTTTGGTCGCTATTGAAGAGATCGGCGGACTGCTGGCCTTGATGGGTGACTGTCCAGCCGGGAGCCACCGTCATGTTGATTCCGTTCCCCAAGTTGATGGTGGCGGCCGCGCCAGCCGCCAGGGATGTCGTGGTCGACGCCAAAGCTACTCTGCCCCAAAGGCTCTGGTTGAGATCACCTACCCCGGGGGGGATGAACCGGGCCGCAGCAGCAGAGTGCGGCGCGATCCGTCCGCTGCCGCCCTCTCCCGGCGGTGCGGGGCGCGTGGAGGGACCGCGCAGTGCCACCGCCACACTGACGACCGCGACGATCACCACGACCGCCGCAACGATCGCGGTGACCAAGCCGGCATGCAACCGATGTTCCACGTCAGGTGCTTCCGTACCCTGCGCGTCCGCGCCCGTGTCGGCAAGCAACGCCGCGTGCAAGGCATTACGAGCCGCAACCAACCCCGCCGCCGCCAACACGAACGCCGCCAACGCGGTCAATACAATCCCGCGTGTCCCATACGGGTGCAGCACGGTGGTCGCCAACTCGTAGGCCACCACCAAGGCCAAGCCCTCGATCACTCCGGTGACTGGGTTGACACCCAACCGGCGCAAACCCAACACGCCGACCGTGCCCGCCGTCGCCAGCACAATGGGCTGCAAAAAGCCCAACGTCAACGCGATAAACGCCACGTGCGCCGGGTCACCTGCCGTCACCTGCACATGGGTAAATGCTCCATGCTGGACCACCACACTCAGTCCCAACGACAGTGCTGCACCACTGAGCGAACCAGCCACCACGACATCTAGCGGATGCCGGAACGACGGGCGCGCGCTGATCACCAGCGGGGCAATCACTACCGCTACGAACGCCGCCACCGGAACCAGCAGACCCAACTCGAGGATCCGCGGAACCGACGGTAGGTGATAGTGGGTCGAGCCGGCCGTCACCAAATGGACGAAATGAGTCTCCAGCAGGCCGACCCCAACACCGAGTAGCAGTGAAAGCCCAAACACCACAATGATCACCGTGATTGGCTCGTCGTGCCACAACCGGTGATCGTGAATGTAGACCAGCACCGTCGCCGGCAACGCCACCGCCGTCAACACCAACGCCACTGGCAGCGACCCGAACCCGGCTGCGATCAACGCCGCCAACAACGCCAGCCCGGTGACATCGCGATACACATGATGACGCTCAGGACGCAGATGCGGCAATAACGTGCCAAGCACCGCCACGGGGCGACGCGGCCCTTTGGGCGTCGGGCTATTCGGGTTGACCATTTTCATACCTCCGGCGGTAATCGGTGGGCCTCCCGGCGCGTTAGTCGCAGCGCCCAAAGCGCGGGATTCGCGCGCTGAAGCCTACGGCCGAACGCGATGCAATACGCCCAAATCACGCCCTTCATCGAGTTTTGTGGCTCTCGGCGAATGAGAGTGCGCAGGTTCAACACTTTCGCCTGGAACGAGGAGTCGACGAAGCAACCGTCAACCCAGCCGTGACATCCAGCCGTGGGTATCGGCGAAGGTGCCACGCTGAATTCCGGTGAGGGTGTCGCGCAGCGCCATCGTGACCTCGCCGGATTCGCCGTCGCCGATGGTGAATTCGGTGTCGCCGTATTTCACCTGCGAGACCGGCGTGATGACCGCGGCGGTGCCACAGGCGAACACCTCGGTGATCTCACCCGCGGCGGCCTTCTTCTGCCACTCGTCGACGTCGATCTTGCGTTCCTCGATGGCGAACCCCGCGTCGGTTGCCAACTGCAGCAGTGAGTCTCGGGTGATACCCGGCAAAAGCGACCCGGACAGCTCGGGGGTGACCAAGCGGGCCGATCCGCCGCTGCCGAACACGAAGAAGAGGTTCATCCCGCCCATCTCTTCGATATAGCGGCGTTCCACGGCGTCCAGCCAGACCACCTGCTCGCAACCGTTCTCGGCGGCCTCGGCCTGCGCCACCAGCGAGGCGGCATAGTTGCCACCGAACTTCGCCGCGCCGGTACCACCCGGGCTCGCACGCACGTAATCCGTTGAGATCCATACAGTTACGGGTTTGATCCCGTTCTTGAAGTACGCTCCCGCCGGTGACCCGATCACCAGGTAGCGGTACTGCTTTGCCGGCCGCACCCCCAACCCCGGCTCGGTGGCAAACACGAACGGGCGCAGATACAACGACTCCTCGCCGCCGGCCGGCGGCACCCAGTCGTTGTCAACGGCGATCAGTTGGCGCAGCGATTCGATGAACAGCTCCTCGGGCAGTTCGGGAATCGCGATCCGGCGCGCCGAGGACTGCATCCGCGCAGCGTTGGCTTCGGCGCGAAACGACACGATCGACCCGTCCGCCCAGCGATAGGCCTTGAGTCCTTCGAAGATTTCCTGCGCGTAGTGCAGCACGATCGCCGAGGGATCCAATTCGATCGGACCGTAGGCGCAGACCTGCGCATTGCGCCACCCCTGGCCGTCGGTGTAGTCGATCGACACCATGTGATCGGTGTGATATTTCCCGAAGCCGGGATCGGCCAGAATCGCTTGGCGGGCGTCGTCGCTAGCCGGGTTTGCGGTGCGTGACACCGTGAACTCGAGGACGTCGCTGCTCATGTGCGCCGCTCTCCCCCGCAAGCGGGAGGTGCCCCCACCTCATCGCTGCTCGATAGATCGTCGCCGGCGCCGGTCATCAGGCGATTGTATAACCGGGCGCTATCGAGTTTTTGGATCGACGAACGGCGGGCGCACCACTTCGCATTCGACGCCGCGGCCGCGGACGTCGACAGTGACGTGCTGGCCGTCCTCGACACCTGCGTCGACATCGATCAGCGCCAGCGCTATTCCGACTTTCAACGTCGGCGAAAACGTGCCCGATGTGGTGACCCCAACCATGGTGTCTCCGTCGAGAACGTTCAGGTCTGGCCGCAGCACACCGCGACCCACCGCGCGCAGGCCCCGCAGCAGGCGCCGCGGGCCTGCTTTCTTTTCGGCCAGCAGGGCGTCGCGACCGAAGAACGCGTCCTTTTTCCAGCCGATCGCCCAGCCGCAGCGGGCCTGCAGCGGCGAAATGTCGGCGGAGAGTTCGTGGCCGTGCAGCGGATAACCCATCTCGGTGCGCAGGGTGTCACGCGCCCCCAGACCGGCCAGCTGTCCGTCCGCGCGGGTGACCGCGGCCAGCAGCGCGTCGAACACCACTCCGGCGGACTCCCACGGCGGCAGCAGCTCGTAGCCGTGCTCACCGGTGTATCCGCTGCGGCACACCCGCACCGGCACGCCCTCCAGCGCCGCGTCGGCGTAGCCCATGTAGTCCATGTCGGTTGGCAGGCCGAGTTCGGTGAGCACCTCGGTAGACCGAGGGCCCTGCACGGCGAGCACCGCGTAGGACCGGTGCTCGTCGGTGATGCTCAGCCCTGTGGGCGCAGCATCTTTCAGGGCGGCAACGACGGCAGCGGTGTTGGCGGCGTTGGGCACCAGGAACATTTCGTCGGGACTGACGTAGTAGGCGATCAGGTCATCGATCACACCGCCAGATTCATTGCAGCACAACGTGTATTGCGCCTTGCCCGGCTGAATTCGATTGAGGTCGTTGGTCAGCGCGGAGTTGACGAACTGCGCAGCGCCGGGGCCGCGCACCAACGCCTTGCCCAGGTGGCTGACATCGAACAGACCAACGGCGTTGCGGGTCGCAGTGTGCTCGGCGACCGTTCCGGCATATGACACCGGCATCAGCCATCCGCCGAATTCGGCAAAGCTCGCGCCGTTCGCGCGGTGACGGTCGTCCAGCGGTCCGTGCAACAGGTCATCGCTCATAGGCATTTCACCCTAATGCGA
>DASXJI010000116.1:0-3868 GCA_036497495.1 Mycobacterium sp. | reverse complement strand
GATCTGTTGGTCGCGGCCGAGGCTCGCTACCTGCTCGCTGCCGATCCGCACCGCACCGTTGCGGTCGTCTCTTCGTCGGCGGTGCCAACCGGCCACATGGTAGTCGACCCCGACACCACGTTCCCGGCAATCAGTCAGGCGATAGCGCCGATACTCGAGGCCACTCGCGCCAAGGACGCCGTCATCCTCGACGCCCGTAAGCTGGCCACCACCTTGTTCGGCCAGGATCAGTTCGCGAACATGCTGTTGGTGGGAGCTGCGTACCAAACCGGCCGACTGCCTCTGCGCGCCGAACACATCGAGACAGCCATTCGCAACAGCGGCATTAAGGTTGAAGAAAATCT
This sequence comes from Mycobacterium sp., assembly GCA_036497495.1. Taxonomy (GTDB): domain Bacteria; phylum Actinomycetota; class Actinomycetes; order Mycobacteriales; family Mycobacteriaceae; genus Mycobacterium. The sequence continues at coordinate 3,524 of DASXJI010000116.1, read as the reverse complement.
GCAAGCATTTCGTCGTGGTCGCCAAGCCGTCGCTGCACCAGGCGATTTGGACGCCGCCGTCGCACAATTGCGAAAAGAGCGTCGGCCCAAGACCATGTCGCGCGATGCCCGTCGCATCGCGGCGATAGTTCGGGCAGTGCCCGAATCGCCGCTCGGCGAGGACGTCGCGGTGCGCGTCTCCGATCTGATCGCTTATCAGAGTCGCCGATACGCACAACACTACGCAGAGTTCGTCGAGCGGATTCGTGTCGCAGAATCAACGAAGGTGCCCGGTGTTGACGACCTGGCCAGGAGTGTCGCTCGAAATCTGCACAAGCTCATGGCGTATAAGGACGAGTACGAGGTGCCCCGACTCTGCCTTGACCAAGAGGTCGACGCTCGGGTGCGCGAGGGGTTCGGGTCGAACGCGCGGGTGTCCTACCAGCTGCATCCACCGTTCCTGCGGGCGATGGGCATGAATCGGAAGCTCACCTTGGGCCCATGGGTGCGGCCGTTCTTCCGGGCGCTTGCCACCCTGCGGTTTGTCCGTGGCAGCTTTTGGGATCCATTCGGCCACACCCACATTCGTCGTTTAGAACGACAGTTGATCGTGGAGTACCGAACGTGGATGGACGCTGTCGCCGTCGCCATGACGCCGGATGATCACGCACTGGCAGTCCGCGTCGCCGAACTACCGGATATCGTGCGCGGATACGAAGACGTCAAGCTCGCTAATGTCGCCCGATACCGAAAAGAATTCGAGCAGTTGATGTCTGAGCTGAGGATGCAGACGCCGCAGCTTTAACCGGCAACTAGCTGTGTCGATCAACCGCTCAAACGCGGCGTCTACAAAAGCGTGCGTCAGCGCGCCGTCGGGACCGGATGGAGCATCGGTGCTTCTGCCCACGTACTCACCTGCCGTTCACCTCAAACATGTGGTCGTCGAACGGTTTCACCGGGTGATTGTGGAAGTGGTTGCCCTGATACCAGGCCCCGTACCGCAGTTCCCGGATGAACTTGGCGGGCGTCCCCCCGTAGAGGCCCGGCTTCATCTCCGCGCCGTCGCGGTGCTTAGCCAGCACAGTCCCGGCGGCCAGCACTGAGTACGGTGGCACGACCGAATTTTTGAGCAGCAGGCAGCGCGTCCCGGTCTGCGCGTACTCGCCGACCGTCACCCTGCCGACCGTCGCAACCGACTGTTCCAGGTCGAACTCGTGACTCTGCACGATCGTGCGTATGCCGGCGACCACCGCGTGATAGCCGATGACCACCTGCCCCGAGCAGTCGACGTAGTGCCGGTTTGTCAAAAGGCTGATGTCGTGCATGACGAACGCACCGACCTTGTCGCTGAAACGCTGGTACTCCGGCGCAGCAGAGATTTGGTTAAAGCGTCCGATGCGCACCCGGCAGCCCAGATTCACCCATGAAAGCCCCTTAAACAGATTGAACGGTTCGATCACGGTGCCTTCGCCGACGCGGAACCTGCCACAGCCGATGACGAGGTTGGGGCCGATGATCGCGTCGTCGGAGATGTCATTTCCCAGCTTGCGCAGCGCCCACGTCTTCAGCGACGACGTTGGCAGCAGCCACGCAAAAAGCGACAACCAGCGATTCGGTCGGCTGGGGACCAGGATGCTCAAGACCGGTGTGGACGCGGGGTTGTCACTGTGGGGCTGGGTGCTCAACCGTGGGATTCCTTCCGTTGGGCGGGATGAATGGCCTTTGTCGTGGTGGTGGCCGCTCGATACCTGCCCTCGAGGGCGTCGGCCACCGCGTCGATGCTGAACTTCTCGCGCGCCGCGGCCAGCGCGTGCCGGCCCATCCGCTCAGCCAGCGTCGGCTCGGATGCCAGCCGCTGCATCGCCTCAACCAGCGCCTGCGCAGAGTCTCCGGGCACGACGATGCCGGCGCCGTAGTCGCGGACGGTTCCGGCTAGGCCGTTGCTGTCAGTGACGATGACGGGCTTGCCAGCGGCCATCGCCTCGATCACCGTCATTGGGAACGGTTCGTCGACCGACGGCAGCACGTAGGCGTAGGCAGCGGCCATGCGTGCCGAGATCTCGTCCGGCGCAAGGGCTCCGGTCCAGCGCAGTGCGTCGGCGCGGCCGGGGTGGCGGGCGGCGAATTCGGCGATGGCCGAGCTGACCCCCGCGCCCTCGCCTTCGTCGGGCCCGACCAGCGTGAACGACGCCTGCAACCCGGTCGACAGCAGCGCGGCGGCCGCGTCGACGAACACCGGCGCCCGTTTGCGTGGATGCAGCCGCGCCAGAAATAAGAACTCCGGGCCATTCGAACGGCTGGCCACAGCCGCCGCGGGCGGCAGTGCGATGCCATTGGGCAGCAGGTCGATTCGGCGTGGCGCGCCCAGCACCGCGGTCAGCTGGCCGATCTCTTCGGTGCGCAGCGCGAACACGGTGGTCGCGTGGCGCAGCACGCGGCGGGTGGCCAGCCCGTCCACCGCCCGCTGCGCGATTCCGCTGCGCGGGATCACCATGCCGTGGGTCTGCACCACATACGGGCGTCGGCGTAGGCGCGCAATGACGGCGGCGGGCAGGGCCACCCCGTCGCGGGCCAGGTGCACGTGCACCACGTCGAAATCGCCGACGTGGCGCCACAGCCAGCGCAGCATCGACGGGGACCAAAGGTAGGCCATCGGCTTGGAGCCGGCGACGCGCCGGATCGGGAAAAGCCGCACTGACGCCGCGCCCATCCGCGAGGTCGACAGCGGCAGGTCGGCGCTGCCGCCGATGAGCAGCGTGTCGTGGCCGCGCGCGTGCAGCGCCTCGCACTGGTTCACCGCCACCCGCGTCGGCCCGCCGAACGCGCCGACCCCGGAGACCAGCGTCACGACCTGCAACACCCTCAACGCATCAACCTCGCTGGTCCACCCGCACTCGCTGCGGCGCCCCGTCGCCGTCGGCGCCGAACGTGGTCGTCGCCGGCTGCCCACTGCTTTGGTCGCCCCGTCCGAAATGTGACTGTTTCCAACGATTTTGATCTTCACGACTCCGCCTTCGTGTGGCCGCGCGGTGCCAGGATCGTGACTGCTTCCGGGACATCACGGGTAACCAACGCAGTGGCGCCGACTGTCGCGCCGTCGGCGACCCGGACTCCACGCAGTATCGTCGCCCGCGTGGCGATCCACACCGAGTCTCCGATGAAGATCGGCGCATTGTCGAACTCCAATGTGGGGCTGAATCTATCGTGGCCGCCGCTGCATAGCAGAACTGCTTGAGAGATGCAGGTATTCGATCCGATGACCACTGGCTCGGCGTTGATGATCCAGGTCGATTCACCAATCCAGGTGTCGCTTCCGATCTCCAATTTCCAGGGCCAGTCGATTTTGACGTCGTGTTTTATGAGTGTGCCGGTGCCGATTCGGGCACCGAACCGACGCAGTACGAGTACTCGAAGCCGATTAGGACACCACCACTGCATGGTGAGGGGCGAGACCAGCAGCCATAGCATGTGCACGGGCCATGGCACGCCCCTGGGACGGCCCTCACCGGTGAAGTCTCGCAGCGAGAAGCGCGCGCCCGGCGACG
>DASXJI010000115.1:0-6211 GCA_036497495.1 Mycobacterium sp. | reverse complement strand
TCGCGGATCGACGGGTCGCCGCTGGAGTACAACCGGGCCGACCCGTTGTTGCCGGACCTGCTGGTGTGCCGCCCCGAATACGCCGACGCGGTGCTCGCGGTCACGGGCTGAGTCGCGAACGGTGGGACAATCCCATTCCATGCGGATGTCGGCGAAGGCGGAGTACGCGGTGCGGGCGATGGTCGAGCTGGCCACGCTCGGTGACGGCGTGCGGGTCACCACCGACGATCTGGCGAATGCTCAGGGAATTCCACCGCAGTTTCTCGTCGACATCTTGTCCACGCTGCGCAACGATCGGCTGGTGCGAAGCCATCGCGGTCGCGACGGCGGCTACGAATTAGCACGTCCCGGCACAGAAATCAGCATCGCCGACGTATTGCGCTGCATCGACGGCCCGCTGGCCAGCGTCCGCGACATCGGGCTGGGCGATCTGCCCTACTCCGGCCCGACCGCGGCGCTGACCGACGTCTGGCGGGCCTTGCGGGCCAGCATGCGCTCGGTGCTGGAGCAGACTAGCCTGGCTGATGTTGCGGCCGGAGCCCTGCCCGACCACGTCGCTCGGCTGGCCGACGATTACCGGGACCAGGAGAGTCACCGGCACGCTCAGCGCGGCGCCGGCTAGCCGCCCGACCCGTAGGGGCGGGTGAGGATCTCCAAATAGTGGCCGGCCGGATCCTGGAAGTAGACGCCGCGACCGCCGTCATTGGTGTTGAACTCGCCGGGCCGCCGTCTGGCCGGATCGGCCCAATGCGGCAGCCCGCGCGACGTGATCTTGCCGTAGATCGCGTCGAAGTCGTCCTCGGAAACCAGAAACGCGTAATGCTGCGGGTGGATCTGCTCGCCGGCGGCCACCTCGGCGTAGTCGAGGGTTGCACCGTGTTCGAGGGCGACGGCCAGAAAGTGCCCGAACGGCTTCGGACTCGGCAGCCCGAACAATTCGCTGACGAACTCGGCGGACTTCCGCTGATTGTGGGCGGCGACGATGGTGTGATTGAACTCGATAGGCATCGTGCTTCCCAGTCTACTTTGGCGCGGTCAACTCCAGGGCGATGTTGTCCGGATCGCGAAACTCCAGAATGTAGGCCGGCCCGATGTCTTTGACCGGCTCGTGGTCGATACCGAGTTCGTCGAGATACTCTGCTGCGGAGTCTAGTTCGTCCTTGTCGGCCGTCCGGAACGCGATGTGGTCCAGGCCCACGCGGTCCTCGTGGAAACGATCGCTGGCCACCGGCCGCAGTGCGATCAGCGCACCGCCCAAGTCATAGATGACACCACCGAACAGGAACCCGAGCTGCTTGCGTGTCGCCTCGTCGGCGTTGTCGGGAACCTCGAGCAGGACGGGCCACCCGAACACGCTCTCGTAGAACCGTCGAGACCGCTCGATGTCGGTGACGGTGAGCCGCACATGCGCGATCGAGTTGGCGGTGATGACCATCCCGGTGATGCTGCCACGTCGGCGAGGTGCAGGCATAGAACGGTCCGCATGCCAGAATCGCGATTGTGCGGGTAGCGATGACCATGCCGGTGATGGAGCCGGAATTGGACGCCGAGGTGCTGCGGGACTGGGCACAGGCGATCGACGACGGACCGTTCTCGTCGTTGTGTTGGGGCGAGCGGATGGCCTTCGACAACCCCGAGACGTTGACGTTGATGGGCGCGGTGGCTGCGTGGACCGACCGGGTACGGCTGGTGACGACGGTGATGGTGCCCCAACTGCATGACCCGGTGATGCTGGCCAAGGCGTTGGCGACCGGCGATATGCTGTCCGGCGGGCGGTTGACCGTAGGCCTTGGCATCGGCGGCCGGGTCGAGGACTACCGGGCCGTTGGCGCGGATCCGGCGACGCAGACGATGCGTGGGATGGCCGAGTCGGTGGCGGTGATGAAGCGGGTGTGGGACGGCGAGAAGATCACCGAGTCGGTGCTGCCGGTCGGTCCGTCACCGGTTCAGCCGGGTGGGCCGCCGCTACTGGTCGGGACCATCGGGCCTAAAACGCTGCGTGGTGCCGCGGCGTGGGCCGACGGCCTGGCGGGCACGACGTTGGACCTCGACGTCGCCAAGCAGAACGAGCTGTTCGACGTTGCACGCCACGCCTGGGCCCAGGCGGGCAGGACCAAGCCGCACCTGGCCACCTCGTTCTGGTTCGCGCTCGGCTCAGTCGACGAGGGCCGCCGCCAGGTGCATCGGCACTTGCGCCGTTACATGAACTGGATACCGGCCGAATACATCGACGCGATGGCACCCACGACCGGCTTCGCCGGTGGCGAAGAGGATCTGGCTGCGGTGCTTCGCAAGTTCGAAGCGGTCGGAGCCGACGAAGTCCAGCTCATCCCAACCAGTTCCGACCTCGAACAAGTCGAGCGCGCTGCGGACCTGGTCGAGGCGATGCAGGGCGGGCCATAAATGTCTGAGCGCAACGTATTAGGTGGTCCGCTGGAACTGTGCGGTAGCGAGCCGCTTACCGGCTTCTACCGCGACGGTTGCTGCTCGAGCGGGCCGGAAGATCTTGGCTTGCACACGATTTGCGCGGTGGTGACTGCCGAATTCCTCGAGCACCAGCGCACGATCGGCAACGATCTCTCAACACCGATGCCGCAGTTCCGGTTTCCCGGTCTGGTGCCCGGGGACCGGTGGTGCGTCACGGCCGGCAACTGGCTGTTGGCTTACCGTGATGGGTTCGCCGCCCCGGTGGTGTTGGCGTCCACCCATGAGCGGACCCTCGAGGTCGTGCCGCTGAAAGCGTTGCAGGAGCACGCTGTTGACGTCCCCGACGACCTGGGCGGGTTGTAACGCGCTACCAATACAGGATCAGATTTCCTGAGCTGGAGCGGCGATCGGCTCTTGCGGGTCAAGGCGGATGCCGCCGGATTGCAGCGTGTTGCTCAGCAGCGCCCAGATCCATTCCGCGAGCTGTGCGGTGAATTCCGCTAAGGGCCGGGGTGCGGGGTTGTTGAGCCAGTGGGTGGTGGCCGATTCGACGAAACCGACGATGCCGAAGCTCAGCGCCTCGGCTGGGGCCTCACGGAACCCGACTGCCCAGAAATACCCTTCGAGTTGGCCCGCTACGCTTCCGGCGACAGCGCTGTTGACTTCGCGAATGGCAGCGACGCCGTTGACGTCATCGCTGAGCGGGTGCAGGGTCAAATATTCGTACAAATGCGGGTGGTCTACGCGCCACCGTAGATGCCTCGACACCGCGTGGGTGATCATCGCCATCGGCCGACCAGTCGGATTCCACACCGGCCTCTGCGCGGCGATCAGCATGTCGCTTGCCCGCCGCGCGATGCTGTGATGCAGGTCAGCGGCGCCGCCGAAGTATCTATACAGCTTGGTGCGCGTCACCCCTACGTAACTGGCAACCTGCTCTGTCGACGTCTGGGGGCCGTAGTGGGCGATAGCACGCAACGCTGCGTCGACGAATTCGGCGCGACGCCTGTCCCGCTGACCCGACCAGCGGGCCGTCCGACCGTCAACGGGCCCGGACACGGCCGCACTCGTCCGAACGCATGCTTTACAGGGTACGTGGTGTCCCGCTAACCTATAACGGTACGTGACGTACCACTTAGTCGTTGAGGGGTGATTAAGAGGCGCGCCAGCTGGCTCTCATCGTGCGTTACGCAGCTCAATCAGCCGGTGAGATATAGCCTTCCGCCATGATGCGTGTCGCGATTGTCGGCGGTGGAGCCGCGGGTGTGCTCGCCGCGGTGCATCTGCGCCGGGCCGTGCCGGACGCACAGATCACGTTGATCGACGCCTCCGGGAGACCCGGCACCGGCGCGGCGTACGGCACCGACGACCCGACGTTCCTGTTGAACGTGCCCGCGCCGCGGATGTCGGCCTGGCCGGACGATCCCGATCACTTCAGCCGCTGGCTGGATGAGCGAGCCGTTACGCCGGCCGAAAGCTTCGCACCGCGACTTGCCTATGGCCGATACCTGCAAGACCAGCTCGCGGCAGCCGATGTGCGGATGGAGACCGCCGAGGTCGTGGAATTGACGCCGGGCACCCCAGTGCGGTTGGCGCTCAAAGATGGACGCGATTTATCGGCGCACGCCGTGGTGCTCGCATCCGGGCGGCCGCAGAGCGGCATGCCCGATTCGTTGGAACGTGCCTTCGCCCCGGTGCTGGCCGACGGCACCGACGGCAGGGTGGTGCTGGACCCATGGGCGCCTGGCGCGCTGGCGGCGCTCGGTGCGCGACGGCTGGCCAACGTTTTGGTGATCGGTTCGGGGCTCACCGGGGTTGATGTCGCGCTGCATCTCACCGCGCGCGGTAGCGCGGTCACGCTGCTGTCGCGTCACGGCGCACTCCCGCGCAGATTCCGTGCCACCGGTGCCGCCACGGAGTTGCCCCACCTCGACGCGCTGCCCGCCGAGGTTTCGCTCGAGCAATTGCGCGCCGCGCTTGCCGCGGACCTCGAGCACGCTCGCCAAGGCGGTGCCGACTGGCGGCAAGTAATCGACGCGGTCCGGCCGCGCACCGCCCGGCTCTGGCAGTCGTTGGGTTGGGAGGATCAGCGCCGGTTCCTGCGCGAGGATCTGCGGCGGTGGGAGGTGCTTCGGCATCGGATGCCGCCCACGATCGCCGACGCGATACACACGGCGATCGATGATGGCCAGCTGGCCATTGAGGCGGGTGAGGTCGCCGATGTGTCGTTGCGTCGCAAGGGTGTCGAGCTGGTGGTGACCACCAGCGACGGATCCGTGCGCCGGCGTGGTGACGCCGTTGTCGTCGCTGCCGGCGCGGCCTGGGACCGGCGGTCGCTGCAACGCTCTGCGCTCTGGGCCAACTTGTTGGCCGCAGACGTCGCGTCGCTGCACCCCAGCGGCGTCGGGGTGCGGCTCACTGAAGACGGCAATCTCATCGACGCGTCGGGGGACACGGTCCCGGCCATCGTCTGCGTCGGCTCGATTCGTCAAGGTGAGGAGTGGGAAACCACCGCGATTCCCGAAATCCGCACGCAGGCAGCGGCTATCGCGAAGCTGCTGGCCGACGGTATTCGCCACCAACCGGTGCGCGCACCCAGGCTCGTCGCGGCTGCGCCGACGTTGACCGGTGCTTCTGCGTCGTATGCCGAAGGTGTGCGTCGCCTGCTCGCGGTTCAAGACCGCGCGTCGGCCGCCTTTGCCGCCGCGGTCGCTGAGGACCCGCACCATGCGCGCGCGCACGTCGCGTTGGCGATGATCGCCACCGAACGGCCGGACCGGGCCGGCGGCCCCGACGCCGTCAGCGGCCATCTCGCCCGTGCGCGTGCGGCTTTGGAGCACGGCAGCGATGAAGACCACAGCCACGTCGAGGCCATCGCGACCTGGTGTGAGAAGGGCAACGAGGCGGGTACCGACGCACTGATCGACCATCTCGATCGCATTCCGGACGACGCGGTCGCGTTGCTGGTGCTGGCGCCGTCGATCGCGTTCGCCGGGGCCGGTGACGCGTTGCCGGATGCATGGCAGTACGTCGAGCGGTTCACCGGTGTGCACGGCGAGGCGCCGTGGTATCTCGGGCTGCGGGCCTACGGCCGAACAGAGCAGGGTCTCTGGTACGACGCGGCCGACTTGGCCGACGCCGCACTGGAACTCGATCCGGGCAACGGCAATGCCGCGCATGCGCTGACGCACGTGCACTACGAGACCGATGCGCACGGGGCCGGGCTGAAATGGCTGACGGACTGGATTCCGAGCGACGGCGGCACGCAGCGCTACCTACCCCACTTCCAATGGCATGCCGCGCTGCACGAGCTGGCGATGGGCGACGCGGCCGCTGCCGCGCGCCGGTACAACGCGTTTCTCGCGCCGCCGCATTCGAAGGGTGTGCGTTGCCTTGTCGATGCGGGCTCATTGGCGTGGCGGGCACGGCTGCACCCAGACTGGGTCACGCCACCCGACCCGATGCGAGTGATCAACGAGGTTGGCTCGCTTGCTTTTTCGCCGCAGACACCATTTATCGCCTTCCATGCGCTGTTGGTCCTGGCCGCAGCGAATGATCCGGCCGCGATCCGGGCGATCAATGTTCCGGGTGCCACCGATGCGCAGCTGACGACCTTGCGTCTGATCGGTGAAGGCCTGATCGCCTTGACGGCGGGGGAGCCGCGCGCCGCGCTCGACTACCTCCTCGAATCGCTTGGCGGGCTTGCCTCGATCGGCGGCAGTCGCGTGCAACAAGAGGTGATTCTGGAAACGGCGTTGGCCGCAATGCTTCAACTCGGTGCGCC
>DASXJI010000114.1:0-8141 GCA_036497495.1 Mycobacterium sp. | reverse complement strand
GGTTCTCGGTGAGCTGCCATTGGGCGGGCATTTCCACAACACCCGCGGCGCCGGGCTGGCCAGCGCATACGCGGCGGTCGAGTCGGGAGCCACCCGGTTGGACGCCTCGGTCGGCGGGCTTGGCGGTTGTCCGTTCGCGCCCGGCGCCACCGGCAATATCGCCACCGAGGACCTGGTGTACCTGCTGCGCGACAGCGACATCGACGTCGACATCGACCTGCCCGCCGCCATAGCTGCGGCCGGCGTCGCGAAGTCGGTTGTCGGCCACGACTTGCCCAGTGCCCTACTGCGTGCCGGTGACCGGATACAACACTGATGCCGGCCGCCGGAACATCACAGGCGGCGCTGACCGCAAAAGGCCGCCAGACCCGGACGGCCATCGAGCAGGCCGCCCGAAAACTGTTCGCCGAGCGAGGCTTCCACGGCACCACACTCGCCGACATCACCTCTGCGGCAGGTAAATCCGCGGCGGTGTTCTACCGGTACTTTGACGACAAAGAGGACCTGCTCGCCGCACTTGCCAAATCTTTTCTGCAAGATGTCTTGACGCCCTCCGGGCTGAGCCTTCACCTGCCGGACTCACCGGACGACGATACGTTCTTCACTTCGGTGGTCACCGGCTACTGGAACATGTTCAAGCAGAACATCGGCATCATGATCGCGATCGCACAATTGGCCGCCACACAGCAACGGTTTGCCGCCGTTCAGAACGAATTTCGGCGATTCGGCATGGACATCGTCGCCGCCTCAGTGCGACATGTTCAGCAGCACGGCTACGCGTCCGACCTCAATCCCGAGCACATCGCGGCCGCCATCGCCCTGTTGTTCGAGAACTTCACCACCGTGTACGCAGGCCCGTGGGGGCCCTCCCCGGCCCAAGGCGGGCTGGGCATGGCGATCAGCGACGACGACGCCATCGCCACCCTCGCGACGGTGTGGAAGAAAACCCTGTACGGCACTTAAGGAGGTCACTGTGGATTTCACGCTGCCCGAACATGTTCCGGGTCTGCTGGCCGACATGGATGCGTTCATCGAACGCGAGATCGCCCCGCTGCAAGCGGAGAACATCCAGTACTTCGACCAGCGTCGCGAACATGCCCGCACCGACTGGGACAACGACGGGATCCCCACTCGAGAATGGGAAGACCTGCTTTCGGAGATGCGACGACGGGCAGATAAAGCCGGCTGGCTGCGCTACGGGCTACCGGCGTCGCTGGGCGGCCGCGACGGCACCAATCTCGACATGGCGGTGATTCGTGAGCATCTGGCGCACAAGGGACTTGGGCTGCACAACGACCTGCAGAACGAGTCGTCGATCGTCGGGAACTTCCCGCAGGTAATCATGATGGAGCGCTTCGGTTCCGACAAGCAACGCGCCGCGTGGTCCGAGGCGCTGATCACCGGGGAACGCTCGATGGCCTTCGGGCTCACCGAACCGCTGCACGGCTCGGACGCGACCTGGCTGGAAACCCACGCCAAGTCCGATGGCGACGACTGGATCATCAACGGCGCCAAGCGATTCAACACCGGCGTTCACCGCGCCACTCACGATCTGATCTTCGCTCGCACGTCCGGTGAACCGGGACAGGCCCAGGGCATCACCGCTTTCCTGGTGCCCACCGACACGCCAGGCTTCCAGGTCCCGTACTACTGGTGGACGTTCAACATGCCCACCGATCACGGCGAGGTCGAACTGACCGACGTGCGGGTGCCCGCCGACGCGGTGCTCGGCGAGGTCGATCGTGGTCTGGAGGTCGCGCAGACATTCCTGCACGAGAACCGGATTCGCCAAGCCGCCAGCAGCCTGGGCGCGGCCCAGTACTGCATCGACCGCGCCGCCGAATACGCCGGCACGCGCAAGGTTTTCGGTAAGGCGCTGTCGACCAACCAGGCCGTGCAGTGGCCGCTGGCCGAGCTGCAAACCGAAGCGCAGATGGTGCGGCTGCTGGTCCAGTACGCGGCCTGGCACCTCGACCGCGATCACCACATGGAAGTGTCGGATAAGGTGTCGATGGCCAATTATCGCGCCAACCGGCTGGTGTGCGACGCCGCCGACCGTGCGATGCAGATCTTCGGTGGCCTCGGTTATAGCCGACACGAGCCGTTCGAGCACATCTATCGCCACCACCGTCGCTACCGGATCACCGAGGGCGCCGAAGAGATCCAAATCCGTCGAGTTGCCCAGCGCCTGTTCAAGTTCGGCCGCAAGTGAGCGTCGCGGACGAACTGGCGCCGAGGCTTGCCGCGGTGCTGGAGCCCGCCCTCGGCTCGGGTGCCGCGATCGAAGATCTGCGCATGCTGACCGGCGGAGCCAGCAGGACAACATGGGCGTTCGACGCCACCACGCGCGGGCAACGACGGTCGCTGATCCTCCGCATCGGACCGCCCGACGATGTGCACGCCGGCATGGAACTCGAAGCCCGCGCCCAAGCCGCTGCGGCTGCCGTCGGCGCGCCGGTCCCCCATGTGCTGGTCGCCGACGATTCTGTTGGGCCACTCGGCAATCCGTTTCTGATCTGCGATGCGATCGACGGCGAGACCATCGTCCGTCGGATCCAGCGCCAGCTGGACGACACCGGCCGGGCTCGACTGCTGTGTCAGTGCGCTGAGGCGCTCGCCGCCATCCATCGCGCCGACACGGACCTGCCGGGGCTGACCCTCGAAGATCAACTGGTCGAGTGGCGCGAGCAGCTGGACACCATGGCCGATACCACCGCCACGTTCGAGTGGGCATTTCGGTGGCTTGGCGCCAACCGGCCGGCGCCATCGCCGCCGCATCTGGTGCACGGCGACTTCCGGATGGGCAACCTGATCGTTGACGAATCCGGGCTGGCCGCCGTGCTGGACTGGGAGCTGGTGCACGTCGGCGAGGTTCACGAAGACCTGGCCTGGTTCTGCATCCGGGCCTGGCGGTTCGGCGCACCGTTACACCTCGCCGCCGGCGGCCTGGGCAGCATAGAGGATTTTCTTCAGGCCTACGAGAAAGCCGCCGGTGCCGCAGTCGACCGAACCGCGTTTCACTGGTGGTTGGTGCTGGCCACCCTGCGCTGGGGTGTCATCTGCCGATACCAGGCCGAACGCCATCTGAGCGGACAGACGCGCTCGGTGGAACTGGCCACGATCGGCCGCCGGGTCTGCGAGACCGAATGGGACCTGCTCAACTTGCTCGACAACACGGTCCCCCACGCCCGCTCGAACGCCTAGGCTTTCATCGTGGTTACTCCTGATCAGGCAATCGAAACCATTCGCGAAACGGGCGGGGCGAAACCGGGCTACCGGGCCCTGCATGCCAAGGGCAAGCTCTACCGTGGCACCTTCTCCGCCACCGCTGAGGCGGCCGGACTCTCCCGCGCCACGCATCTCACCGGTTCGGCGGTGCCCGCGCTGATCCGGTTCTCCAATGGCTCAGGCAATCCTGGCCAGCCCGACAATGCCCCGGGCGTTCGCGGGATGGCGGTGAAGTTCACGCTGCCGGACGGGTCGACCACCGACGTGTCCACGCAGACCGCGAAGCTGTTCCCGGCCAGCACGCCCGACGGCTTCGTCTCGCTGCTGCATGCGATGCGCCCGGGCCCTGCTGCGCCGCTTCGTTTGCTTGCACATATCGCCACGCACCCTCGACTGCTGTCCGTGTTGCCGGTGGTGCGCGCCGCCAACAAGGTGCCCGCAAGCTACGCCACCGTGTCCTACCACGGTCTGCACGCATTCCGCTGGATCGCCGCCGATGGCAGCGACCGATTCGTGCGCTATCACCTGCAGCCAGCAGCCGGCGAGGAGTTCCTTTCGCCGGATGTCGCGAAGAGCAATGACGCGGACTTCTTGACCGACGAATTCGACAAACGCATTGCGGCCCAACCGGTTCGGTTCGAGTACCAGGTCCAGATCGCCGCGCAGGGCGACTCGACAGTCGACCCGTCCAAACCCTGGCAGAGCACCCAAACCGTCACCGTCGGCACCCTCGAGATCACCGGCGTCGAGACAGAACGAGAGCACGACGGCGACATCGTCGTGTTCGACCCGATGCGCGTCACCGACGGCGTCGAGGCCTCGGACGACCCGGTCTTGCGGTTCCGCACCCTGGCGTACTCCGCCTCGGTGAAACTGCGCACGGGCGTCGAGCGCGGTCCCGAAGCGCCCGCTATCTGATGACGTCCGCGCACGGTCGTCCCACCGCTGCGGAACTCGTCGTCGCGGTGGCCGAATTCCTCGAGACCGACGTGCGGGAATCAACGGCGGGCCAAGTCAATTTCCATTCCCGAGTCGCGGCCAACGCGCTGCGCATGGTCGAGCGAGAACTGCTCGCCGATCGCGACGACGGCGTCGCGGGGGCACTGGCCCGCGCCGGATGCGTCGATGAAGCTCAGCTGGCTGCCGCCATCCGGGCCGGCGAACTCGACGGCGGCGACCACAACGTGCGATCGGCGCTGCGCGCGCTGGTCGGCCGCCGGTTATCAGTTGCCCACCCTGGTTACGACCAAATGTAAAACCACCGCCGCGAAAAGCGTTCTTCCGCAACGGTTTATCCGATAGGACGCAGGTAGCCGGCGGCATGCCGCCCAGGTGGTTAGTCGCGCCCGCACGGTGCGGCACCGAAAATGGGGTAACCATCCACTCATGGCCAGGACGGACATTGCCACTCTGCTGGCGTTGAGTTCGGCGTTGTGCATCGCGATCGGGGACGTGCTCCAGCAACGAGTGGCGCACCGGATCACCGACGCGTCGGTTGGGCACATCGCACTATTCGCCAGCCTGCTTCGCAATCAGCGCTGGTGGTGGGGCACATTCCTGCTTGCCGCGAGCATTGCGTTGCAGGCGGCCGCGTTGAGCCAGGGTTCGGTGCTGTTGGTGCAGGCGCTGCTCATGCTTTCGGTGCTGTTCGCGCTGCCGATCAGCGCCAGGTTGTCAGGCCGCACGATGACCGGTGCCGAATGGTTCTGGGCGGGACTGCTTACCGTCGCCGTCACCGTGGTCGTCGTTGTCGGCCATCCGCAGGCCGGTCGTTCAAGCGCACCGCCGGCAACCTGGGCCGCGGTGGCCGCAGTGCTCGGGCCATTGCTGATCGCATGCGTCGTGATCGGCCGAATTCGGGGTGGGGCCGTGGCCGCCAGCCTGTTTGCCTTCGTGTCGGGATCGCTGTGGGGAGTCTTTGCGGTGCTGACCAAGGGCGTCGTCGCCCGGCTCGGCGATGGCGCACGGGCGCTGACCACAAGCCCCGAGCTGTACGCCTGCCTCTTGGCAGCTCTTGGCGGCATCGTGTGGAGCCAGTCGGCTTTTCGGGCCGGGCCCTTGACCGCGTCGATGCCCACGCTGCAGATGTCGCAGCCGGTCGTGGCCGCAGTGCTGGGCATCGTCGTTCTCGGCGAGACGCTGAACACCGGCCGCGCCGGGACGATCGCGTTGGCGGTGGCCGTGCTGGCGATGACGGCGGCAATCTTCAAGTTGGCCCGCGTCGAGGCGGTCGCCGACCGATCTAGCCGCCCGGCGGCGCCGACGCACTAACCACCCTCGTCCACCGATGTGGTGACTTTCTCCCGGTCGCGGTCCGCCGTTGGCGTAGCCAGCTCAGCGGCCCCGCGGTGCGGCCGCGCCAACCAGCTCGGCGCCCACCAGGCCCATGGGCCGAGCAGGTGGATGAACGCCGGGACCAGCACCATTCGCACCAGAGTGGCGTCGGCGAGCACCGCAAGTGTCAGGCCGAGACCGAGCATCCGCATGAACGACACGTGCGCAGGGATCAGCGCGGCGAACGAAATCGACATCGCCAACGCAGCGGTGGTGACCACCCGGCCGATGCCGGCTATGCCCAAAGCGGTGCTCTCGTCGGTGGCGGCGCGCTCCTCGGTCGCATCCGTAGGCGTCCCCGCAGTAGCTCTCGAAGCCAACCAGTATTCCTGGATCCGCGACACCAGAAACACTTCGTAATCCATCGCCAACCCAAAGGCGATGCAGAACAACAACACTGGAATGTTGGCATTCAACGTCCCGTTGGGAGTGGTCCCCAGTGCGCCGAGGTGGCCGTCCTGGAAGATCCACACCATCGCGCCGAACGCCGCCGTCAACGACAACACGTTGCATACCAGCGCCTGCAACGGCAGCACCGCACTACCGGTGAGCAAGAAGAGCAGCACGAACGTGATGACCGCAATCAACCCCAGCACCATCGGCAGCCGGTCTGTGATCGCGTCGACGCTGTCCCGGTTGATCTGCGCCAGCCCGGTCATCTGCACCGCGCGCCCGCCCGGCCCGGGCACCTTGTGCAATCGGTCGAGCTGGGTGTTCGAGGCTTGCGAGTAGAGCGGCGCATTGCCGGCAACTGTGAGAAATGCGCTGCCGTGCGACACACCGGTGGCCGCGGCCGGCGGTCCCACCAGCTTTCCGGCCACGAATGTTCCGGCGGGCGCGGTGACCGCGGACACGTCGGGTACGCGGGACAGCTCGGCGGCGTAGCGGCTGAGGTCGACGGGGTTCAGACCTCGAACGTCCGGGACGACGACGGATACTTCGGTTCCTATGCCGTTGGCGAAATCGTGGTCCAGCATGTCGGCGACTTGTCGCGCCGACGCGGACGGTGGCAGCACGCGCTCATCAGGAAAACCCCACTTCACCCCCAGGAACGGCACACCCAGCAGCAGCAGAAGCGCGACGACGCCCGAACCGGCCGGCACGGCGTGGCGCAGTACGAATCTGGTCGATCGATACCAGAACAACGAGTCGACCGGCTTGTCGGCGTGATCGCGCCACTTGACCCGGGGCAGCATCCGACGCGCTAGATGGTGGGCGTCCAGGGCGTCCAGCCGGGGTCCCAGCAGTGCGATCGCCGCCGGGGTCACCAGGACGGCGGCGGCCGCGACGATGATCGCCGTCGCCACGATCGTGTAGGCCGCTGATTTCAAGAAGGACATTGGGAACAGCGCCATCACGGCCATCGACAACGCGACGGTGGTGGCAGAGAACAGTACGGTTCGGCCCGCGGTGGCCATGGTCCGCAGCAGCGCTTTGTATCGGTCGCCGCACTGGGCCAGCTCCTCGCGGTAGCGAATGATGATCAGCAGGTTGTAGTCGATCGCCAGGGCCAGACCCATTGCGATGCTCAAGTCCAGTGCGTACGTCGACACGACGGTGGTCAACCCGATCAGCCGCAATACCGACAAGGTGCCGACAATGGCAAGTCCGCCCAACACAATCGGCAGCGCTGCCGCCACAACACCGCCCAGCACCCAGATCAGCACCGCGAAGCTCAACGGAACCGCGATCGACTCCATCAACAGCAGGTCGCGCCCATTTTGCTGATTGATCTGGGCATACGCGACGGCCATGCCACCTGCACGCACCGTCACGCCGTCGCGGTCGTGCACGAGTTCGCGGTAGAGCGAGCTGGCGTACCTCTGCGCGTTGTTCTCGCCCCCTTTGAGGCCCGCCACGATCAACCCGGACTTGCCGTCTTTGCTGAGCAACATTTCGGCGGCCTGCGGCGTCCCATCCGAGATAGTCCACGGGGAGGACACATTCAAGACCCACGGCGATCGTTTTAGGTGGTCAACGATGTCGGTGCCGACCCGGCGCGCCTGATCGCTGCGGGCGCCGGCGGGGGCGGTCACCACGATCAGCATCTGCTGATCGGTTTGGTTGAACTTGTCCCGAAGCAGTTCGGTCGCCCGCGAAGACTCCGAGGTCGGGTCCTGAAAACCGCCGCCGGACAAGCTACCGATCGTTGGGATGCCGAACAGCACGCCGCCCAGCAGCAGCAAAAAGGCGGCGGTGATGATGCGGCCCGGCGCGGCCATCGCAAGTCGAGCGATTCCTTGCAGCATCTCGGCGTCCTTCCGCTGTGAATCCACCCCTCCAGCGCTATACCCGATCGAAGCTGGCTGACACGGGACCGCTCACCTCCGATGACCGACACGCGGCTTTACGCCTGCTGACGCAGCCGCCGATTGACCCGGTCAGTGGGTGGGTACCTGAAAAGTCAGCTACGCCAGAGTAGGCGCGTCCAGGAACCCGTCGGCAGGGTTGAGAGCGAATTGGATCAGTGATGAACACTTCGGGTGACGCCATCAATATCCGGCATCCGGCCGAGCAAGACTGGCAGGCGGTCTACGAACACCAGGCGCGCACCTACGGCGATCCGGTGGACGCGAGAA
>DASXJI010000113.1:0-13394 GCA_036497495.1 Mycobacterium sp. | reverse complement strand
GCGAGCCGCCGAAATCGGCGGTTCCACGTCGGTCGCCAAGCTCGATCTCGCCGACCTATCGTCCGTCCGGGCCTTCCCCGACCAGTTCGACGGCGACGTCGACATCTTGATCAACAACGCCGGAACGGTCGTCCAGCATCGAACCGACACGGTGGATGGCTTTGAAATGACCATAGGTACAAATTTTTTGGGCCCGTTCGCGTTGACTAATCTGATGTTCGAGCGGGTGCGCTCTCAGATCATCAACGTCGGATCCGACGCGCACAAGTCGGCGACACTGCGCCCGGACGACATGCACCTGCGCTCGCACAAGTGGACCGCGTATCCGGCGTACGCGCGTTCCAAACTTGCGGTGATGCTCTGGGGCCTCGAACTCGACCGCCGCTTGCGGGCGGCGCAGTCGCGGGTCACAACCCAGCTCACTCACCCAGGTTGGGTGTCGTCGAATCTCTCTCAAGTGTCGGACAAGCCAATGATGGCGGGTTTTCATCGCGCGGTGACCGCGTTGGCGGACCGGCTCGGCAATGACATCGAAGAAGGCGCGGCGCCGACGCTGTACTGCATCAGCGAGCCGATTCCGACCGGCAGCTATGTGGGTGTCGATGGTCGGCTGGGGTTGAAGGGCGGCCCGGTGCTCATCGGCCGGTCGACTCTCGCGTGCGACTACGACACCGCCGCTAGGGTCTTCGAGTTCGGCGAAAAAGAAACCGGGACAAAGTTTTTGATTTGACCCGACCGTTTGGCTATTCGGGAATGGCCAGGATTGCCACGGCGTCTCCACCGACCGATACACCGGTGAACCCCGCCTGCGCGACGGCGGCCATCCGGATGTCGGATTCGACGGCGAGAACGTCGGCGCCGCGCTCGACCATCTGCATCGGGGCAATCCCGTTGCCGGCACCTACCTCCAGCACGCGGTGCGCATCAGGTGCCAGCACATCGTCGATCAGCTGGTCGGGATAGCGCGGACGATACGTGTCGTAGTTTTGTGCCGCGCCGCTGCGCGGCTCACTACTGTTTGACGTTCGCGAGCGCTCGCTCGAGCGCGCACACGCGCCAGTGGCCCGGCACACCCTTCAACTGGTGCTCGCCGCGGTCGGCGAACCGGTGCCGCGAGCCGGTGACGATATCGCGCACCGTCGACGACACCAGCACCTCGCTGGCCCCGGCCAGCGCGGCGACCCGCGCGCCGATGTGGACAGCCATCCCGGCGACATCGTCACCGCGCACTTCGACCTCGCCGGCGTGAATACCCACCCGAATCTCGATGCCCAGCACCCGGATCGCGTCAACAAGGGAGTCGGCGCATGCGATCGCGGCGCTCGGGCTGGGGAAGGACGCAACGAAACCGTCACCGGCGGTGTTCACTTCGAAACCGCCGAAGCGCTCGAGTTCGTGACGCACGATGGTGTCGTGGTTGTCCAGCAGGTCCCGCCACCGGCCGTCGCCGAGGAGGGCGGCGCGCTCGGTCGAGCCGACGATGTCGGTGAACATGATGGTGGTGAGCACCCGCTCGGCGCCGAAGCCGCCTCGGACACCAGTGACGAACTCCTCGATCTCGTCGAGCATCGGGCCGGTGTCGCCCACCCAGTACAAGGCGTCTGCTCCACGCAGCTCGATGAGGTGTGCTCCGGTGATGTGTTCGGCGATGTACCGGCCGTTGTCGATTGGGCAGAACTCCGAATCCTTGCGGTGCAGGACCAGTGTCGGCGCGATGATCCGCGCCAGCGTGTCGCGGACATCGCAGTGTCTGACGGTCAGGATGATGGCGCGGGCCATGCTGGGCGAGGCGGCCCGGTTTCCGGCCAGGTCCCACCACGAGCGGAATGCGTTGTCGTCGACCATGCTGGGCGCGATGAAACCGAGCATGTCGAAGCCCTGGTCAACGGCATCCGGTTCCATCGCCACAGTTGTGTAGGGGTCTTCCTCGACGATCTCGAACCCCATTGGGTAGTCGGGGGCGCGAAGCGTCCGAGCCGCGCCGTTGACGATCACCAGGTTGCTCACCCGTTCGGGATAGTCGGCCGCCAGGATCAGTCCGGTCATCGAGGCGAACCCAGGAGCGAAAATCGTCGCCCGCTCGCATTCGATCGCATCCAGCACCGCGATGGCGTCTTTTGCCCAGAACTTCGGCCCGATCACTTCCCTCGAAACGCGCGACGACATGCCGACCCCGCGCTGGTCGAGCCGAATCACCCGGCTGAAGGATGCCAGCCGCCGGTGAAAGCGGTACATCGACGGCTCGGCGTCGATGGTGTCGATCGGGATGGACGGGCCCGGCAGCACCAGCACGTCGTTCGGTCCATCGCCAAACGCTTGGTAGGCGATGTCGACCTCGCCGCAACTGGCGTAGCGAGTCCGCGGAAACTGCGCCACCGCTACAGGCTAGTTCAGGAGTCCGACACGTTTACCAAGACTTCGACGCGGTAATCGCATACCGTCCCTGCTGCCGCGAGTATGCGGGAAGCAGAAAGCGACGGAGAGGAACAGCGCATGCAGTTGACGGGTAACACCGTTCTGGTCACCGGAGGTGGTACCGGAATCGGCCGGGGCCTCGCCGAGGCATTCCACCGATTGGGCAACAACGTCATCATCGCAGGCCGACGCCACCAGACACTGGAAGCTGTGGCAGAAGCCAACCCGGGCATCCAATTCCTGTCGCTGGATCAAGGTGATTCCGCCGACATCCGGCGATTCGCCATCGAGATGTCCGACAAATACCCCGAGCTCAACGTGCTGGTCAACAACGCGGGAATTCAGCGCGTCGAGGACCTCACCACCGGTAACCCCGGCACGGCTGAGCAGACCCTTGCCGTCAATCTGCTCGGCCCTATCCGGCTCACCTCGGCATTGCTGCACTTAATGCTCGGGAGGCAGCGCGCGGCGATCCTCAACGTCACGTCCGGACTGGCCTTCATGCCGAGCGCACTCACGCCGACGTACTGCGCCAGCAAGGCGGCGATGCACTCCTACACGCAGTCGCTGCGTTTTCAGCTGCGCCAGTCTGCGGTCCAGGTCATCGAAATAATTCCGCCGCGAGTGCAGACAGCGTTGCAGGGCGATCGCGGATTCGACCCGCGGGGAATGCCGCTGGACGAATTCATCGGCGAGACGATGACACTGCTGCAAACCAAGCCCGACGCCGACGAGATTGTGGTGGAACGAGCCAAGGGATTTCGGTTTGCCGAGCGGGACGGCGCATTCGACGAGATCTATCCCGTCTTCAATGAGAAGATGACCGCCGAATTGGCTAGGGGAGCAGTGCCATCTCGCGGGCATTCTTGATCGCCGTGGCGACTTGGCGCTGCTGCTGCACGGTCAGACCGGTTACCCGACGCGACCGGATTTTGCCGCGATCGGAGATGAACATCCGCAACCGGCTGGCGTCTTTGTAGTCAACTGCGTTGACGCCCAGCGTTTTCAGCAGATTCCGCTTGGCAGGTTTGGTCTCGGGCGCAGCGGCGCGTCGGCTGCGCTTGATTTTCTTGGCCATCAGCGTTCCTCGCGGAAGTCGACGTGCCGGCGCACGACCGGGTCATACTTTTTCAGCGTGAGCCGGTCAGGGTCGTTGCGCCGGTTCTTGCGGGTGACGTAGGTGTAGCCAGTGCCCGCGGTGGACCGCAGCTTCACAATCGGGCGGATTTCGTTGCGCGCCATTAGATTCGCTCCCCTGACCGGCGGAGCCGGGCGACGACGGCCTCGATGCCGTCACGATCGATCAGCTTGATTCCCTTGGCGCTGACCCGCAGCGTGATCCGCCGGCGCTCCGATGGCAGGTAGTAGGTCTTGGACTGGATGTTCGGCGACCAACGCCGTCGCGTGCGCCGATGTGAGTGCGACACGGCGTTGCCGAAACTCACCGACCGTCCGGTGACCTGGCAGCGTGCGGACACAGGTTCCCCCTTAATGAAAATCGTTTTCGACAAGATTCGGAGAGGACTGTAGCGTGTGAGGAGGCTTATTGAAAAGCATTTTCAACAGGGAGTGACAATGCGGACACCGGTAGTCCTCGTCGCGGGACAGGGCGGCACCGACGCGGTGGCCGGCGCCCTGCTGCGCAAACCCGGGACGGTGGTCGTCGAGCACCGTTTCGACGGCCAGGTGGTTCGCCGGACGCTAGTAGTGCTGCGCGACGGCGACTTGGTCATCGCTGAGGAGGCGCTCGAGCTGGCGCACGGCTGCTTGGCGTGCACGATCCGAAACGACCTGCTGGTGCTGCTGCGAAAACTGCACCGCCGCAGCGACGTCGACCGGATCGTCGTGCACCTGGCGCCGTGGCTGGAGCCCGAGCCGATTTGCTGGGCGATCAACCACACGCCCGTGCGCGTCGGGCCCGGATATTTCGACGGGCCCGCCGCCCGCGACGTGGTGATCGCGGGGGTGGTGGACTGCGTGCAGACGGTCGACTGGCTGGGCCAGGCCCTGGGCGATGACGAGCTGTCCGACGGACGCACGATTGCTCAAGTGGTGGTCTGCCAGGCCGAGTTCGCCGACCTCCTGGTGCTCAACCACCCCGATCCGGCGACGCTGGCGGTGTTGCGCCGGCTGGCGCCCCGCGCGCGAATCACCGTCGGTGTTGCCCGCGTCGAGATGGCGCTGGCGCACCTGGACGACGATTCACGCCGCGGCCGCAGCGATCAGCCGCATGCCCCGCTGTTGGCCGGACTACCGCCGTTGACTGCCGACGGAGCGATCAGGATTCTCGAGTTCAGTGCGCGACGGCCCTTTCACCCGGAGCGTCTGCATGCCGCGGTCGATGTGCTGCTCGACGGGGTCATCCGCACTCGCGGTCGGCTTTGGCTGGCCAACAGAGGCGACCAGGTCATGTGGCTGGAATCGGCTGGCGGTGGTCTGCGGGTCGCCTCGGCTGGAAAGTGGTTGGCGGCCATGACTTCATCGGAGGTGGCCTACGTTGACCCGGAACGTCGGGCATTCGCAGACCTGATGTGGGAGCACCGATTCGGCGACCGGCACACCTCGATGACGATTCTGGCGTGCGGCGCCGACCCGGTCGCGATCGCCGACGCACTCAACGGCGCGCTGCTCACCGACGGCGAGATGGCCCACCCGCAGTCCTGGGGTCACTTCGACGACCCGTTCGGCGACTGGCACCAGGACCCCTGCCACGAAACACCCGATATGGCAGGCGAATTCTCGGCGCACCGCAACAACCCCGGAGAAACGTCATGAAACCCGGCATCCATCCCGAATACCGTCCGGTGGTGTTCCAAGACGCC
This sequence comes from Mycobacterium sp., assembly GCA_036497495.1. GTDB lineage: Bacteria > Actinomycetota > Actinomycetes > Mycobacteriales > Mycobacteriaceae > Mycobacterium. The sequence continues at coordinate 8,157 of DASXJI010000113.1, read as the reverse complement.
AACACCGGCGCGCAGTTTCTCACCCGCTCGACGATCACCAGCTCGCGCACGATCGATTGGAAAACATCGACTGGTGTGCAGACCTACCCCCTGGTGGTGGTCGAAGTATCCAGCGACTCGCACCCGTTCTGGACCGGATCGCGGAGCACGCTCGACACGGCGGGCCGGGTGGAGAAGTTCTACCAGCGCTACGGCCGTCGCTCGTTATAGCGGCCAAAGCTCAAGGCCGACAACCTCAGTCGCGGATAAAGCCTTTGTTGCGCATCAGGAAGTCGGCGAGGAAACCGTCGTGCGGAATGTCGGGGGCGGTGTGGTGGGTCGGATGCCGGCCGCTGTAGACGTTGGCGATCGTCGGTTCGGCGAGCAGATCGTCGATCAGGTCTTCGTCGTCGGTGATCGCGCTGATCACCAGCGAATGCCGCAGCGGCTCCAACCTGTCGGCGCGCGACCACGGCGAGACCCAGACGCACGGGAACGGCAACTCGACATTCAGCTTGGCGACGTCGGGTTTGGCCAGCAGGTGCACGGCCGGGCGTAGCGCCGCGTAGCTGTCGCTGAGTGGCGCGACCACCTGATCGGCGCCCAGTAGCGGCGCGGCGCCCGCCGCCACAGTTGCCAGATGACTCGCCAAAGCCGTTGCCGCGTCGATGTTCTGCGTGGGCAGAATGGCCCGCTCGTCGTCGGTCGGCAGCACCGCGATCGTCGACAATCGTTCGGCAATCGCCTCGGCCAGCGGAGCGGGATCGCCTTCGAAGAGCACCGCGGTGGTATTGACGCATGCCACGCCGCCGAGATTGGCGATCGAATCGGTGACCACGTCGAGGTAGTCACGCCAGTCGTGGTCAGCGGTGATCAGGATCTTGGTCCGCCCGGGGCCGTTGACGAACACCATCGGGTCGCCGGCATATTTGTCGACGACATCCTGACCGCCGTAGACCATCGCGAGATCGGCCGAGCGGATCATCTCGTCGGCGCCGCGATGATCGGTAGGTAGATACACGGCGTCATGCGGCCGAAACCCGGCCTGGCCCAACGCGTGGATGAGCCGGTGTGCGGTGAGCGGCTCACGGCGGGATGGGCGGACCGCTACCCGGTAACCCAGTGCGAGCGCTTGCGGCCACAGCCCGTGCACGCCCGGGCCGTTGCCGGAGGCAAGCACCGCGAAGGCTTCGCCCCGCCGGGCCCACACCGCACCGCCCTGTCGAGTGGACTCATCGCGCCAGTCCAGCGCCGCGCCCGTCGGCCGAGCCGCTTGCACCGCGCCGAAAGCCGATGCGACACCGTCGGCAACGCTACGGGCGCCGGCCCGGGTCACCGAGATCGGCACGCCCGAAATTCGGCTGGCCGCAACGATGTAGGCGTCGAAGTCCAACCCGGCGATCACCCCGTGGGAAAAAGCATCGGCGGCTTTGGCCAACGCCGATTCCCGCTGGCGGGCCGGCAGCGGCCGGACACCGCGTTGAGCGCTGATGGCGCGTGTGACGTACAGCGGTGGCGCCATGCTCAGTTCGGCGAGGGCGACGCCATCGATGGTCATGACCGGCTCGCAGTTGCGGGTCCGGTAGGCTCCGTCGGGGCCGAGTGCATCGATGGCGATCAGATCCGTTGCATCGGAGGCCATCTCAGTAGACGCCTTCGATGACCGCTTCGCCCTCGAAGGAGGCGACGGGCCGCACCTCGCTGACCGAATCGCCCACCTGGCCTGGGAGTCCCGGCATCCGGATGGCACTGTCGCGTTCCAGATTGTTCGGGAGGAACATGCCCTTGCTGATGTGATTCATCACCACCTGCCCGCGGTGGCCGTGCGGCACCTCGTCGCCGCTATCGGGATCCACTACCCAGAAGGTTGCATACGGGCTGCGCGGGTGGAAGACGAATGGGTCGTCGTCGTGGCGGCGGGTGATCGCCTGGGAAAGAATCATCGTGCTGCCGAACGCCATCGTGATCGTCGTCTTCGGGAAGATCGCGCTCAACAGATCCAACGTATCGACGTCCACGTGCGCACCGCTGAGCAGCATGAAGCCGATCTTGTCGTTGATCAGGTTGACCACGTCGTCGTCGCGGGCCATGGCCTCGAGCAGCGGCGGAGTGGTGTGCAGGTTGGCGATGTGCTGGGTCTGCAGGACGTGGACCGCCTGCTCGACGAGATGGTCGACGTAGCCCGTCACCTCCGAGGTGGCATTGCGGGCAGTGATCTTCTTGACCCATCGCGGGTCCAGGTCGATGGCGTGAAAGGTGGAGCCGAGCCGCTCGGAGACCAGGCGAGAAAAGTACCCCACGCCGTGCGGCCCGCTCGGCATCATGCAGAGGAAGCCGCGGCCGTGCAGGAAGCCGCCACCGGCGAAATCCTCGGTCTGCCATTCGACGATCTGGGCGACCCAATCCGGCAGCTGGACAGTCCTTTTCGGTGCGCCCGTAGTACCGCCGGATTCAAAGATCTGCGGCACCGGCGGCGGTAGTTCCCCGGAGATGTAGCCGCGCGGAATCAGGTCCTCGACGGCCTCGGTTCGCAATTCACTCAAAAAGTTAGGAAACCGCCGCAGATCGGTGAAGGTGTTGACGTCGGTCAGCGGGTTGAAGTCCAGCGTGCGGGCCATCCGTAACCAGAACGCGCTGCCGGTTTCCTCGCCGAAGTGCCAGGCGATCGCGGTGCGCAGATACAGCTCCGGGTCATCCACCGGCGCCGAGCGGGGCACGTCCAGCAGCGAAAAATCGATGTCGACCATCCCCCGATCATCTCGCAGCCCAGATCTGCCGGGCAATCGACCACCCGCCAATCCGCTTTACCGAGAGCGGTTTTCGTATCCCGTTCACCGTCTGTAGCGGCGGCATTGGTCAGCCCGTAACTAACGCCGGTACGGCTGCCAGTCGCCTTCGGGTTGTGCCAGCCGGTCGGCGATCACCGACAACGTTTGTACGTTGTGCCCGTATCCCAAGTGGCTGCTGCGCACTTCGATGTTTTCCGTCGCAGCGGCAGGCGCGCTGGTGCAGCACTGCCAGGCCACGATGCCGTCCGATTTGCTGTAGATGCAGGTCGTCGGCACCGACAATGGCTGGGCTCGCCGGTTCAGCGCCCGTTCGGAGACGGCTTCGGTGGCGTCGGCGCCACGATTGACCAGGCGCCATACCCGCCACGCGGTGGTGGCCTGGTGATTGCCCCGAAACGGTGACCCCAGGGTGATTACCGACCGGACATCGCCGGGCAGCGCGCGGGCCAGTTCGCGGGCGTAGATACCGCCGGCGCTCCAGCCGATGAGACTCACCCGGCGCCCGTCGGTCCGGTTCCGGATGTGGTGCAGGCGCGCCGGCAGCGTTTCCTTCATGCTGGCGCGATAACCCATGTTGGTGCCCTGGCCCCAGTCGTAGACCCGGTAGTCCAACTGGCGCAACACGTTACGCAGCAGTTCGGTCGATCCCGGACCGGCCAGGAACCCCGGCAACACGAGAACGGGATGCCCGTCGCCGCGCGGCCAGTCGGCGATGCGGCGCATCGCCAGCCGAGCCGAAACATACTCCAGGCCGGTGCGCCACTCGAGCGTGCGGAGCAGGCGTCCCGGTAGCGCCGCGTTAGCGGCATCGGGGAGCTCAGCCGAGGGCTCGGCGGCCGGCTCAGGAGTAGAAGGCATCCAAAGTCTCCCTGTTCTGCTCAGCGACAACGCCGCGCTTGACCTTGAGCGAAGGTGTCAACTGGCCACCGTCGACGGAGAGGTCGTGGTCGAGCACCGCCCACTTCTTGATCGTCTCCCACCGGTTCAGGCTGGCGTTCAGCTTCTTGACGTGCTCATCGATCATGTCGTGCACCTCGTCGGATTTCGTGAGGTCCTCATACGACTTGTCGCCCAGCCCGTTGTCCGTGGCCCACCCGCTGATCGAGTCCTCATCCAGAGTGACCAGAGCGGCTGCGAAGTTCTTGCCCTCGCCGAACACCATGAACTGACTGGCGTACGGGCACAGCGTCGCGAATTTCGCCTCGATCGCCGGCGGTGCGACGTACTTGCCGTTGGACAGCTTGAACAGTTCCTTGATCCGGCCGGTGATGGACAGGAAGCCGTCGTCATCGAGCTTGCCTTGGTCCCCAGTGGACAGCCAGCCGTCCTTCAGCGCCTCGGTAGTGGCGTCGTCCAAGTGGTGGTAGCCAGCCATCACGCAGTCGCTACGGAACTGCACCTCGCCGGCGTCGCTGATGCGAACCTCGGTGCCCTCGAACGGCAAGCCGACGGTGCCGAGCTTGTAGTTGTCCGGCCGGTTGATGAAGCCCGCTCCGGACGATTCGGTCAGCCCGTAACCCTCTAGGATCAAAACGCCCGCCGCTTCGAACCATTCGGCGATGTCGCGGTTGAGCGGTGCGGAACCGGAGATGAAGAACCGGATCCGCCCCCCGAACACGTCGCGGATTTTGGCGAACACCAGCCGGTCGAACAGCCGCTCCTGGAGCACCAAATGCGGCCAGACGAATTTGCCTTCGCGGCGGCGGCGGGCGACCTCTTTACCCACCGCGAACGCCCATCCGAACAGGACGGCTTTGCCGCCCTTCTGCTGCGTGACGATCTTGGCGTAGGCCTTCTCGAAGATGCGCGGCGCGGCGCCCATGAAGGTTGGTTTCACTATCCCGCAGTTCTCGACGATCTTGTCGACGCGACCGTCGATCGCGGTGGCGAAACCGCACGCCACCTGGGTGGCGATCAGCACCTTGCCGAAGGCGTGCGCCAGTGGCAGCCACAGCAGCTGCAGATCGCTTCCGTCGAGCAGACCCATGTCGGAGATCACGCCGCCGGTGTATACCCAGGCCTCGTGGCGCAGCCGCACACCTTTCGGCTTGCCGGTGGTCCCGGAGGTGTAGATCAGCGTCGCCAACTGCTCGGGCTTGATCTCGTCGGCGACCTTGCTCACGCAGTCGGCGTGCTCGGCCAGGTACTTCGCACCCTGGTCGGCGAGGTCGTCAAGGGTGATCACCCAGTCGTCGTCCGAGGTTCCGTCGATCAGGACGACCTTGGCCAGGTTGGGTAGCTCGCTGCGCTGTTCGGTCAGCTTCTCGAGCTGGGTGTCGTCCTCGGCGAAGACGATCTTGGAGCCGGAGTCGGCCAGGATGTAGGCGGTGTCCTGGGCGTTCGTGCTGGGGTAGACCGTGGTCGTCGCGGCGCCGGCACACAGGATTGCCAGGTCAGCCAGGATCCATTCCAGCCGGGTGGCCGAGGCGATGCCGACTCGGTCTTCCGGCTCGACACCGAGCGCGAGCAGGCCGGCCGCCAAGGCCTCCACCCGCTCGGCGGCCTGATTCCAGGTGACCGACGTCCAGTCGCCGTTCTCGGGGATGCGGAAGGCCTCGTTGTCTCCTGACTTTTCGACGCGCTGCAGGAACAATTGCGCCAAATTGTCTGCTCGGTCTGGGCTGGCACTGGTCTTGGCCATCGGACTTCCCCTTGCTCTCAACGACATCAATTTATTCATGTCGACCCGCTGCGCCCGGCTTCGCCGCGCTTGCGATCGCCATGGGATTGATCTTGCTGGGAGTGCCCACCGTTAGATGGCCAAAACGTGAATTTGCCACCCTTTTGTCGCGCCTAGTGCGCCGCGGCGGCTGACATCAATCTCCGCGGTGCAATTCGAATACGGCCTCGTCGAGCGCAGCGCGGGCCACGAAGCATTCCGATGGGCTAGTCACCGGCGTCGGGTGCTGCTCGTGCTGGGCTCATCCTCAGCCACCTGCGACCGCAGCTACATCCGCCAGCACACAGTGCAAGTGCTAGTGCTGCTCTCGAAGTCGGGCGTTTTGGCCGCTATGGCCGATCATGCCGGGACATCCTGTGGTGTAGGGGGTTCATTGGACCGCGTGAGGGCGCGGCTGATTGTGTCTGTGACGAGACGCGGGGCGTCATGTAGCAGCATGTGTCCGGCGCCGGGCTCGTGCACGAGCATGGCCCGGGGGATGCCGGCGGCCAGATCGTGGGCATGCGCGGGCGGCGTGAGCTTGTCGGCTCCGCCAGCGATGACAGTCGTGGCGGCGGAGATAGAACCAAGCGTGTGGTATTGGTCGTAGCTCCGCAGGCTGGGAAGGAACCCGACTTTGGTCGTCAATGGGGTTGCGTTAATGCTCGCGGCGGATACAGCGGCGAGAGCACCGCTGCCTGCGGCGTATCCGGCACATCGCGTCAGGACGGGCCACACCGGGCGGGCCAGAGCCCGAACTATTTCGTCGGTCATCGAATGCGGCGTGTGCCGCACGAGGCCGTGGAGGATCTTCGCGGCAGGGGTGGCCAGGAGCCGGCCGAGACCCCGGTGGGCGAGTTTGCCTGCAGCAGTGGCGACGAGGACAAGCGATGTCGGTTCGACGGGGCGATCACTGGCGCTGCGGGCGAGGTAGGCCAGGGCTGTCATGCCGCCCATGGAGTGCCCTGCGAGGGTGAGTGGGCCGTTAACGCGAAGCGCTGTGAGCAGCGTGGCGAGATCGTCGGCGAGCTGCTCGATGCGGTAAGTGTGCATGGGCGCGTCGGCGGAGTCGCCGTGGCCGCGATGGTCGTAGCTGATGATCCGAATCTCATTGCCCCACTCGCGAATCAGCTGACGGATCTGAATATCCCACGACGATTGGTCTAAGCAAAGGCCATGCAGAAGGACCACCGTGTGGTCCGGCGCGCGAGACCCATAGTCACGCACGGACAGCCGGACACCATCCCTCGCAGCGATGGTCCGGCTGCAGCCGAGAGGCGGGCGGTCTCGCCGGATTGCCACGCCGAGCCGCGTCGGCGAGGATCCACTTCGGCCGTGGTCTGGCGATCCCCAGTTCCGCGTGCCCGGCGCGCTCACGATGTCGCCGATCGCTGGTAAAGGTGGGCGATTAGTTCAACCCACTCACGGGCGTTCTGCCGGTTTTCTAACTGAAGGCGCGGCGGGACCAGGTGGGGATGCGGCCGCCCGCCGACTTCGGCCACAGTGGTACTGATATATATCAGCCAGTATGGGCGGCCTGCTGGCTTGAACGCGCCGCAGATCTCTGCCCGATCCATTCCGAAAGCGCTTATTCGCTCACCACCGTCGTCATCGACACAAGTGATGACTCGATGCAAGTCGGCGACGGTCGATGTCATGTTCGATTCCTCTTGTACTTTGGACTCATCATCACGCCGTCTGGGGTCGCACCCACATCCGCCAGCGCACAGTGCAACTGGCTACTCAGGTAACGGGCCAGTCAGCTTGACTCGGACCGGCGGCTCAATGGATAGAACACGGTCGGGCGGCTTGCGCGGTTCAATACCGAGTTTGATGAAGCATCGCCATGCACCCGTGGGGGAGCGACAGACTTGTCTGCTGCGCCGGACTATTGGCGCCAAAGTCTGTGGTGCGATTGACGATTGGCTTCTGGCTATCAGAAAGCCAGCGCGGGCTGTCACGCCGTGTATGCCAGCGCCACGGATGATGCAGGGGCGATCGTAGGTGAAGTACATCGCCGACACACCGTCAAAAGCTAAGGACGTCGGCCGCCCTATGCGCGGTTCGTAGCGCGAGACAGGCTGTTTCGAGGCGGCACCATATGCGGGTGGAGCGAAATCATCTAATGCAACTCAGGAATCGTCACTCACGCTGAAGTTTCACGCTAGTTCGGGCTGCACCATTCCCGCGGTTTTGGCCAACCAGTTGGGCGCGAGCACCGACAGCCCGGTGGCCGCGGCGGTTGCTCCGACGACACCCGTCCAGGCGACCGGCCCCAGCGGTGTGCAGCCGAAGAAGTGGCTGACGCCCGGCGTCTGGACGATGGCCACCAGCACCGCCGAACTGCCCAGCGCCGTCGCGACGACGAGCGGGCTGTGCCGCCGGGTCAGCAGCGTCTGCGCCAGCTGCGTCGTCACCAGAGCGGTCAATCCCATTGTCGAAGTTCGCCTTTCGGTGCCCGGCGTCCAACGCCCGATGGCCCAGGCTGAAGTGGCGCCGATGGCTGTGACCGCGCCACGGGTGACGATCTGGCGCATGAGCTCCACGTCCAGCGACGGCGTCGGCCCGCTCAGCACCGACCGCTGATACGCGCGGCGGGCCTCGAAGGCCTCTTCCTCGGTGTCGTATTCGTCGGCGTCGGGTTCTTCGAACTGCGGGGTGACGGCGACCGCCAGCGCCGGGAACATGTCGGTCAACAGGTTCACCAGCAGCAGTTGGCGGGTGCCTACC
>DASXJI010000112.1:0-2522 GCA_036497495.1 Mycobacterium sp. | reverse complement strand
ACGTCGAAGCGCCCGGGGTCGGTGACCAGGTGGATGGTCGCGGCGTCGACGTGCTGGTAGGCCACCTCGACATCCGGATACTTCTCGCCGACCTCCTGCACGGTCCGCGACCACAGGGATCCGGCGAATGTCAGCACATTCGTCTTGTGCACCAACGTCAGATGTTTGCGGCGCTGCTGAGCGCGCCTGAACGCGTCTTCTACGACGCGGCGGACGCCGAACGCCGTGTTGGTGCTGACCTCGGTCGCCACTTCATGGGGGGTGCCGACGCGGATCGCCCCGCCAGTCCCGGTGTACGGACCCTCCGTGCCCTCGCGTACCACCACGAAATCGATGTCCGGGTTGCCCGCCAGTGGGCTGCTGACGCCCGGATACAGCCGGCCCGGTCGCAGATTCACATGGTGGTCCAGCTCGAATCGCAGGCGTAGCAGTAGACCTCGCTCCAGCACACCGCTGGGCACCGACGGATCACCGATCGCGCCCAACAGGATTGCGTCGTGGGCCCGCAGTTCGGCGACGGCGGTCTCGGGCAGGACTTCGCCGGTGGCGTGGAATCGCTTGGCGCCCAAGTCATAATGCGTCTGGTCAACGCCGGGCAACACCGTGTCGAGAATCTTCACCGCTTCAGCGACAACCTCCGGCCCGATCCCGTCACCCGGGATTACCGCTAACTTCATCGGCGCCACTCCTCAGCATCGCTCCGCTCTGCATCGTCGCCGGCGCGCTTCACGACAGGTCAACCACTTCGAGCTTGTTGGCCGCCACGGCGGAACCGATCTCGGCGCGGACCTCGCCGGGGACATCGCGGTCCAGTCGCAGCAGGATCGTCGCACCGGGCCCCTCGGCATCCTCTGAGAGTTGGGCGGCCTGGATGTTGACCCCCGCGGTACCCAGCAGCGTGCCGATCTTGCCCAGTGCCCCAGGCTGATCGGCGTAGTTGATGACGAGGTAGATGCCCTGGGCACGCAGATCGAAGTTGCGGCCGTTGATCTGCACGATCTTCTCGACCTGCTGCGGACCGGACAGCGCGCCGGCCACGTTGACGACCGAACCGTCAGCGGCCACGGCGCGAACATCGACAACGCTGCGGTGGTTGGGACTTTCGGTGGCGGTGCTGATGTCGGCGGCCACGCCACGCTCTTCAGCGATCGCCGGGGCGTTGACGAATGTCACTTGGTCCTCGATCACTGCGGAGAACAAGCCGCGCAAGGCCGAAAGTCGAAGCACCTCAACATCTTCACCGGCCAGCTCACCGCGTACCTGCACCGACAGCGAGGTCGGCAATTCCTCGCTGAGCGCGCCGGCCAGCAGCCCGAGCTTGCGCACTAGATCCAACCACGGTGCCACCTCTTCGTTGACCACACCGCCGCCGACGTTGACGGCGTCGGGGACGAACTCTCCCGCCAGCGCGAGCTTCACGCTGGCCGCCACGTCGGTGCCGGCCCGATCCTGGGCCTCTTCGGTCGATGCACCCAAGTGCGGAGTCACCACTATCTGCGCGAGCTCGAACAGCGGGCTGTCGGTGCATGGCTCCTTGGAGAACACGTCGAGACCGGCAGCACGGACATGTCCACTGGAGATGGCGTCCGCCAGCGCCGCCTCATCGATCAGCCCGCCGCGAGCGGCGTTGACGATGATCACTCCGGGCTTGGTCTTCGCGAACGCCTCTTTGTCGATCAGCCCGGCCGTCTCAGGCGTTTTTGGCAAGTGAACGGAGATGAAGTCGGCGCAGGCGAGCAGCTCGTCCAGGGAGAGCAGTTCGATACCGAGTTGGGCCGCGCGCGCCGCCGACACATACGGGTCGTAGGCCACGATGTGGGCCTCGAAAGCCGCCAGCCGCTGGGCAACCAGCTGCCCGATCCGGCCCAGCCCGACCACTCCGACCGTCTTGCCGAAGATCTCGGTGCCGGAGAACGACGAGCGCTTCCACGCATGCTCGCGCAGCGAGGCATCGGCCGCGGGAATCTGGCGCGCGGCCGACAGAAGCAGCGCCAGCGCGTGCTCGGCAGCGCTGTGGATGTTCGACGTCGGGGCGTTGACCACCAGCACACCGCGTTCGGTGGCGGTTTTCACGTCGACGTTGTCCAGGCCGACGCCGGCACGGGCAACGATCTTCAGTCTCGGCGCCGCGTCGAGCACCTCGGCGTCTACGGTGGTCGCCGAGCGGACTAGAAGCGCGTCGGCTTCCGGCACCGCGGCCAGCAGCTTTTCCCGGTCCGGGCCGTCCACCCAGCGCACTTCGATGTCGTCGCCCAGCGCCGCGACGGTTGATTCGGCAAGTTTGTCAGCAATTAGAACTACAGGCAGGCTCACGCGGGCAAGCCTATGCGGCGATCGCAAGCGCGGCGCAGTCGGGAGCAGCGGGTCGCCGCCACCGGCAGTGGTCGCGGTTGTGCCGGATTGCGGAGCCTATGAGTGTCGGTACCCGGGTGAATCCTGTCGACAAGCACGACGACAGGAGAAATACACCATGTGCTGGAAATGCGATCATCCGGATTCCACCATGCAGGAGTGGCTGGAGG
>DASXJI010000111.1:0-4969 GCA_036497495.1 Mycobacterium sp. | reverse complement strand
CGAGGTGGGAACCCGCGACTTGGGCTCGTTACAGATCGAAGACCCGACACAGCCAGGGTGTCCAATCCTTGCCGCCGGGGCGCCCTGGTTCATGACGCTGTTCGGGCGCGATTCTCTATTGACTGCATGGATGGCCTTAGGCCTGGATCCGCGCCTGGCGCTGAACACTTTACGTACCCTCGCCCGGCTGCAGGGAACCCGGGTCGACCCGCTGACGGAAGAAGAGCCGGGTCGTATCCTGCACGAGGTTCGTCTCGGAAGGGAGGCGGCATTGGCACTGGGCGGCGGAACCACCTACTACGGAACCGCTGACGCCACACCGCTTTTCGTCATGCTCCTTGCCGAGCTCGACCGGTGGGGAGCCCTCCCCGACGCTGACCGCCCATCGCTGCTCGCGGCGGCCGATCGCGCTATGGCGTGGATCCTCGAGTACGGGGACTTCGACCAGGACGGGTTTGTGGAGTACCGCCGACATACCGACCGCGGATTGGTCAATCAGGGCTGGAAAGACTCGTTCGACGGCATCAACCACTCCGACGGGCATCTGGCCACCCCGCCGATAGCGTTGTGCGAGGTACAGGGCTACGTCTATGCAGCTTTTCAGGCCCGAGCTTTCCTCGCCGAGGGAGACGGCGACACCGTCAGCGCCCAACAGTGGCGCAGTCGAGCAGCGCGACTCAAAGCGTCGTTCAACCTGGCGTTCTGGATGCCCGAGCAGCAGGCTTTCGCGCTGGCGCTCGACGGTGCCAAACGTCAAGTGGATGCCGTAACTTCGAACATGGGGCACTGTCTGTGGACCGGCATCGTCGACGACGAGAAGGCCACGGCTGTGGCAGCGCATCTCGTTGATCCCCGGTTGAATTCGGGATTCGGTGTGCGAACGTTGGCCACTGACATGAACGCCTACAACCCGATGAGTTACCACAACGGTTCCGTCTGGCCGCACGACACTGCGATAGCAATAGCGGGGTTAGCGTATTACGGCTTCGTCCAAGAAGCTCAACAGATTGCGTTGGGCCTTATCGATGCATCCGAATACTTTGGTGGCCGGTTGCCCGAGCTTTTCTGTGGTTTCTCCCGAGCTGAGTTTCCGCATCCCGTGCCTTATCCGACGTCATGTTCGCCGCAGGCCTGGGCTGCGGCGTCCTCACGTATGGTCCTTCGCAGCCTGCTGCGATTCCACCCCGATATCCCGCACGGTCAAGTCCACCTGTGCCCCATGCTTCCGGATCGGTTCTTGCCGATCCGGCTGCAGAATGTTCCCCTTGCCGGAACACGGATGGAGTTCCGTGTCGAGGTAGACGGGGGCGTCGAGGTCGGCAACCTGCCCGCGGGAGTGCGCCTGGTCAAAAGCCATCCCAAACATCCGCCCAGTCGGACCGCAGAGCCTAAAGATCAAAGTCACTGAGCGGTCGCGCTCATAATTCATCGAGCCTGGGGAACAGGATCTCCTGAGCGCACAGTTGGATGGCCGCCGCGATCGGGATCGCAACGAGCGCACCGACGATTCCGAGCAACGCCCCGCCGACGAGTACTGCCAGCAAGGTGGCCACCGCCGGCACCTTGACCGCCCGGCCAATGATCTTGGGCACCAAAAGATAGTCTTCGGCGAACCGGAAGATTAAGTAGAAGCCAAGTGTGGCAACGGCTATCGGTGCAGAGACGGTGAGGGCGACCGCGGCGACGATGAACCCGGCGACGGTCGATCCGAACGGGATGAGGTCCAACAGCGCGACAAATATGCCGAGCAGCAACGGATATGGGACACCAAAGATGACGAGCCAGATAAAGGTCGCGACCCCCGCGACCACCGATATCACGATGTTGCCCAATACGTAGGCGCCCACTTTCGCGTATACCTCGTCTCCGATGAGGATCGCCCGGGGCCGTCGGGAGTGCGGCACTAGACGGTACAAAGTCGCGCGTATCCGGGGTAGGTCGACAAGAAAGTAGACGGTCAACACCGCCACGACGAGAAGGTCAGCGAAAGCTCCGAAAACCGCGGTGCCAGCCTTGACAGCGTCCGATAGGACCGGGCCGCCAGAGCTGTTGACCGTTTCGGTGATTCGTTGCTGGACGTGAAAATGGTCATTTAGCTTGCCGATCCACGATGAATGATCGTCGACGCGTTGGATGTAGTGCGGTGCCTGATTTATGAACTGGCGTGCCTGCTGTACCAACGGGGGAACGGCGGCGGCAAGTGATCCGGCCAGCACGGCCATTACGGCGATGAGCACCGCGGTGACCGCGGCCCAACGGGGCAGCCTCTTGCCGGCCAACCACGTCACCGCCGGCTCTAGTCCCAGGGCCACAAAGAAAGCCACCCCGATCAAGAGCAGCATCGATGACGCCGCCCCAAGGGCGCGTACGACGCCGTACGTCACCGCGACGCCCGCCGATGCGGTCAGGCCAACCAAGAAAGGTGAGTGCCAATTGAATGGGGACCCTGGAGATCCCAGGGGCGACTCTCGTGAGCTGATCTGCGCCGCAACATGTTCGGCGGCGGCGATGGGATCCGCGTCCTCGTTATCGGGTCGATCAACGGGAAAACGATGACCGCGGTCAGTTGCGAGCTCTGCCATCTGCTACGCCGTCGTTTTGCTCATCGCGAACACTGTCCTTTGGGCCGTGACCGGTGTTCATCTGCCGTGGTCTCATTGTTGTGGCAGATGCTTTTCGAGCATCGTCAACCGCGCGTTCCAGCGCGGTTGACCAGGCTGGCGGCGAGTTGCCGCACCGGTGTATTGGTCTGTTGCGAAATTCTTTTGAGCATTGCGAAGGCGCTAGCGGAGTCGACGCCGAAGCGTTCCATGATCATGCCTTTTGCTTGCCCGATAACGTCGCGCGTCGACAGCGCCGCTCTGAATTGGCGTTCGTGTTCCGCAGTGACAAGCGCGATGGCGGCATGGTTGGCGAGCATCGCGGCAGTGGCGTCCGATTCCATCCCGAATGCCTCAGGTTGAGATCCGAAAAGGCTTAACGTCGCACCGGTAACGCCGGGCATGTGCAACGGGGAGGACAGAACGCTGTGCACCCCGGCGGTAGTAGCCGCGCCGGCGAACCGCGGCCATCGGACGTCGGTACGCAGGTCGCCACAGCGGACCGGTTTTTGCGCGTTGATCGCGTCCAGGCAGGGGCCTTGCCCGGCCGCTTGTTGAGCGCCGTCCAGCAACGCGGCCAACTCCGAAGTCGCCGCAAGCGAACGAAGGTGTTTGTCCTCGACTAGCGATATCTTGGCGAATTCGGCTCCCGACACCAACGCTACCGACGCGGAGGTCAACTTGGTCAGCGTCTCCTCGATGCTCGCACCGTGAACCAACGCACTGACCAGCTCTGCGATCTTCGACTGAACCGTGCCGGCGTGGGACTCGCGATCAAGTCGCTTCGGATCTGCGACGGCGCCTAGTTGCAACATCACAACGGCATTTCGTACGAGGCAGTGTGATTTTCTTGCCCGAAGCTTTGCTGCCAGGCCGCCTTCTGACTAGCCACCGCTCCCCCTTATTGGCCCCCGTGGACTTCACTGTGTGGACGACTATGCCAACCTGGTTTGTGTTTAAGCGTGGACCCAGCAGGTCAATAAATCACAAGTGACGTAGTCCTCTGGGATCCAGTAGCAACCAGCCCCCGTTTCGGCCAGCTAACTGTGGACGCGAGCCGGTAGGAGAGTGCGCAGCCTGCCTGCGCTGGGTTATTTGAGAGCGTAAGCGTCACCTAAAAGCACCTGGTGAGCTAGGAATGAAAGTTAAGACGTCGCCTCGGGCAACGAGGCGTGGGAATTGCAGTCGTGCCCGGCAAAGAGGTGATCGACGATGAGCACGTGCGACGCAGATCGAGAAGTTCTGCATCACCTCGGCGGGGTGACGTCCGATTGGGCGCCCCTGACGGACACGACCGACATCGACGAAGCGACGGCGTTGCTACGGCCCGCGTTCTTCCCCGTCGATATCGTTCCATGCGGTGTGGGCTCGCTGCACATTCGGGTGAAGGCAGAGCAGCTCCCGCTGATTAGTATCGGCTACCTCGACATGGGTGGCGAGGCCGTGCTGCGGGTAGCCGATGTGCCGGGCTATCAGATTGCCATCCCAGTATCGGGCCACAGCGCGACGAAGTGGCCCGATACCCACGCAACCACCGTCACCGGCCCAGGATCAGCGGCCGTCTTCATGCCCGGCACGGACGTCGAGCACGTATGGTCACACGATTGCGCCCAGCTCGGCATCAAGATGGTCCCGGCCGAAATTCTGCGTGAACTGGAGATGTTAATCGACCGGCCGGTTCCTCGGCCGGTGGAATTTGCGCGTCGGCTCGACCTGACGACGAAAGCCTCGCGCAGTTGGCTCAGCCTGGTAGGCGTGCTGGCCCGAGAAGCCGGTCAGGACGGTGGACTTCTCGGGCATCGACTTGCGGTGGCCAATTTGCAGCATCTGCTCGTCGAAGGTCTACTGCTCACGCAGCCGCACAACTACACCGACGCACTGAACGGTGATGGCAGGCCGGCATCGCACGCGGTCGTGAGGCAGGCAATCGACTTGATGCGCAGCTACCCCGAAACGGTGTGGACGACTGCGGAAGTAGCCCGTGCGACGGGCATCAGTGCGAGGGCGTTGCAGAAGGCTTTCGCAAAAGCTGGCGAGCGGCCGCCCATGACGTACCTGCGGCACTTGCGGCTGCACCGGGTGCGGGCCGAGCTGACTGATGCGTCGCATACCCGGTCTCCGGTGGCCGTTACTGCGGTCGCGGGCCGGTGGGGCTTTGTGCACCTCGGCCGATTCGCTCAGCAGTACCGTCAACTGTTCGGCGAGGCCCCTTCGGAAACGCTTGGCTCGTCGAACCGTTAACCATTGCTGGTCGCTGCGCACACCGTTGGGAAAACTTCGAACCGCTCAATCAGCCCGGCTTGGGTCAGTGTTCTCACGACCGGACTTGCGTTCGGCGCCACCAAGCAGAATGAGATGTCGGATTCTCC
>DASXJI010000110.1:0-9767 GCA_036497495.1 Mycobacterium sp. | reverse complement strand
GCCGCAACCCCAATCCTCACGTCGGCTTCGGCGGCGGCGGCGTGCACTTCTGCCTGGGTGCGAACCTGGCCAGGGCGCAGCTGCGGGCGATCTTCGGCGAGCTCTTGCGTCAGCTGCCGGACATCCAGGCGGGCGAACCCGTATTCGTGGCCGGCAACTTCATTCACGGCATCTGCAGCATGCCCTGCATGTTCTAATCGGCTAGCTGCGCTATTTTTCGGAGCCCGCCATGCTAGACAGCTCCGCTCGCGCGTTTCTCCGGCGCGGGATGCATCTGGCGGCGTCAGCGAACTGACGCCGCCACGAGCTCCTCGGACAGCAGCGTCAGCAATTCCGAGCACCCGCCATCGACCTTGACGGTGGCCAGGTCGTCGCCGCGGGTGGGTCCGCGGTTGACGATGGCGACCGGGATACCCAGCGCCGCAGCATGACGCACGAACCGGTAGCCGGAGAACACCGTCAGCGACGAACCGGCAATCAACAGTGCCTCAGCCTCCTCGACACGCGAAAAAGCTTGTTGAACAACATCTTTAGGCACGCTTTCACCGAAATACACGATGTCGGGTTTGAGCATGCCACCGCACGATGCGCAGTCGAGGTAGCGAAACGATGCGGTGTCCGCGACGACGGCATCGGCATCTGGAGCCACCGCCAAGCCGCCGACCGCCTCGACCCGTTCGGTGAAACCGGGATTCAGCGCGTCCAGTTCCTCAGCCAGCGCCGCGCGGCTCCTGGACTGCCCACAACTCAGGCAGATCACCTGCGCGTAGGTGCCGTGCAGGTTGATCACGTTGCGGCTGCCGGCTTTGGTGTGCAGCAGGTCGACGTTCTGGGTGATGACGCCGTTGACCACGCCGTTGCGCTCGAGCGCGGCCACCGCGCGATGCCCGGCATTGGGTTGGGTGTCGTCCATGTGCCGCCAGCCAACGTGATTGCGCGCCCAGTACCGCTGCCGGAACACCGGATCCGAGGTGAACTGGCGAATCGTCATCGGATTGCTCGGCGGCGAATCGGGCCCGCGGTAATCCGGGATACCGGAGTCGGTGGACATCCCTGCACCGGTCAACACTGCGAAGCAGCGATCGGCCAACAGGGCGATCAGCTCCGGAGATTCCGCGCTGGCCGTCACCTCTTCAAGACTACGGATCGGCGGGCGCCCGGCGGCGATCAAGAAAGCGTCAGGGCACCTGAACGAGTTTCATGGTGTTCGTCTCCTGATGGCCCGGTTGCTCGCCGCAGACGGGCAGCGTGTCGGTGGACACGACGGTCCCGACGAGCGTATTGGGATCCCAGGTGAAGTGGGCCGTGGTGGCGTTGGGAGCGCTGGTGCCGTCTTCGCATTCGAGGTTGTCGGTGCTGTCCAGAGCCCACTGGCCGTTGACGAGATGTGCCTGCTTGGTCGGTCCACCGGCAGTGAGTGCCACCGCAACGCATCCGTCACCGCACGGGGTGACGTACCAATCACTGTTGGACGCACGACCGGCCGCGTCTGTTTCGGTGTAGGTGTAGTGCCCGTTCATATCGCTCGAGGCGGGGGCCGCAAACGCTGTCGCGAGACCGATGAACAGTGCAGTGGCGGCGAAACCTCGTCCGATAGCCATATTCTCCTGTTCCCTTTTCGAGGCTAATAGATGATGGTGCAATCTGCGGTCTAGCACACGAGTCGTTCGGCGGATGCAGAATCTTGCAAACCCGTGGCGCACACGACGTCCGGGTACCGGCGTGCGCTGGGCGACGGTGGGCGTCCGACCTCGCAGCAGGATTTGCCAGAATGCGTTCACCCATCGCTTTTAAATCACCCGGAGTAAAACATTCCGCAGGTATCGTCACGCGTTGCTCATGCAAAAGTCACCAGCAGTTCACCGTGATTAAAAACTAGAGCCTATTAGGCGGCTCGATCCGACAGATCAGTTGACGAAGCCTTCGAACGGTTTGCTAACGGCGCGGAGCGAGGTCGTCGGAGGCGACTTCTTGAGCATAAATGCCAGCAGCATCACATAGGTTGCTGCAACGGTCGGCGATCGATCTAAAGAATTATTGGCCAATGGAATTGGTGTTGCAGGTTGAATCCTTCGCGTCGTGGGGTCCGCCAGGGACGATGCCGGACGGCGGGCCCGATCCGGTCGATAGAAAGGGGTAACGCCAGTGCTAGATTTCGGTGCACTGCCGCCCGAGATCAACTCGAGCAGGATGTACGCCGGTCCGGGGTCCGGCCCGATCATGGCAGCAGCTTCGTCCTGGCAGTCGATGGCGGGGCAACTGGAATCGGTCGTGCGCGGCTACTCGGCGGTGATTTCAGGCCTGGACGGCGAAGCGTGGTCGGGCAGTGCGTCTACCGCGATGGCCGACGCGGCCGGACCATATGTCGAGTGGATGGCGATGGCAGCGGCAAAGGCCGAAGAAACGGCCGGCCAGGCTCGGGCGGCGGCCGCGGCTTTTGAGGCCGCATACGCAGCGATGGTGCCGCCGGCGCTGGTCACGGCCAACCGCACCCAATACGCGACGCTGGTCGCGGCAAATGTCTTCGGGCAGTACACCGCCCGGATCGCGGCCGCCGAGGCGGCCTACGCCGACATGTGGGCTCAGGATGCCCAGGCGATGTACAGCTATGCGTCGTCGTCGTCGACGGCGACCGCAGTAACACCGTTCACCGCGCCGCCGCAGACCACAACGGCGACCGGGCAATCCACCCAGGCTGCCGCGGTCGCGCAAGCGGCCGGCAGTTCCGGCTCCTCAACTTCGCAGTCGATGTTGTCGCAGCTGCTGGCGGCCGTGCCGAAGGAGCTGCAAAGTCTCTCGACGACGGGATCCTCGGGAGCCACCACGTCAGCATCGTCGTCGCTGCTTACAGCTTTCAGTAACTTCAATACCCTCGCGTCGCCGGCGAATCTCGGCGCGGCCTTCAGTCGCACATTCACCAGCGGCGGAAGCTTCGTCACCGGGGCCTACCGGACTGGTATCCAGGCGCAGGATCTACCAAAGATCGCAGAGGAAGACGCGGGAGCAGGAGCCGCGCGCGCTGCCGCCGGTGCCAAAACCCAATCGTGGGTGTCGGAAGGCATCGATCGGCCCGTCGTTGCTGGTATGGGCCGGGCCGAACCAATCGGTGGGTTGTCGGTACCGCAGACGTGGGCATCGGCTACTCCGATCGCCAGCGCCGTCGAAGATCCGCAGTGGCTCTCGGAAATGGACCTTGGAGCGGTTCCGGCATCGTCCGAATCGATGACGACGGGCATGCCGGGCGCCGGTCCGATGGTGGGGATGGCTCCGCAGTCGGGCATGTGGTCGCGGGCGACGGTCAGCAACATCCTGCGGGTGCCGGCGGACCGTTTCAAAATGCCTCGTCCTGCTCTCGGCGGGTAGTCGTTGTCCTTTCACCCCGTTTGAGTCGAACTGGGTCGTAATGGCCTGTCAGCCAATGGTTTATCACCTTTGGGGAAGGGAAGCTGATGTTTGATTTCGGGGCGCTACCGCCCGAGATCAACTCGGCCAGGATGTATTCCGGCCCGGGTTCGGGTCCGATGATGGCGGCAGCCGCGGCCTGGGACGGATTGGCCGCTCAACTCGAGATGTTCGGCGCCCGCTATTCCGCGGTGATCTCGGAGTTGCAAGGCGAGACTTGGTCCGGCGAATCCGCGGTCGCCATGGCTGCTGCGAGCGCACCGTATGTGGCGTGGGTGACGACAACCGCAGAACAGGCGGGGCGGGCAGCGGGCCAGTCGCGGGCGGCGGCCGCCGCGTACGAAGCAGCGTTCACTGCTACCGTGCCACCAGCTGTGGTGGCTGCCAATCGCATGTTGTTGGCGACCCTGGTAGCGACTAATTTCTTCGGGCAGAACACCCCGGCGATCGCCGCCACCGAAACCGTCTACGCCGAGATGTGGGCACAAGATGCGGCGGCGATGTACAACTACGCGGGGTCGGCCTCGTCAGCGGCCACGCTCACGCAGTTCGATCAGCCGCCGCAGACCACGAGTTCGACCGCGCAGTCCGCCCAGGGCGCCGCGGTTTCCCAGACCGTCGACACCTCCGTCGGACATTCTCAGACCGCGCTTTCGCAGCTGATGTCCGCACTGCCACAACAGTTGCAGAGCCTCGCAACAGGCGGGTCGACGAACGCCTCCGCAGCGGACACATCGACAACTCCACTGATCACCGCGGTCAGTGACTTCAATACTCTTACCGGGCCGCTGATTCCGGCGTACCAGTTTCCCTACTCGGTCTTTCAGGCGGGAGTCTTTGTCAACGGGCTTATGCAGTCTGGTGTCCAGGCGAAGGATCTACCCGTGGTTGGAGCGCCGATTGGGGGCGCCGCCGCCGCGGCTCAAACGATTGCACCGCAGGGCGTTTCCGGATCGGTGCTTGCCGGCACGGGTCGCGCGGTGCCGATCGGTAAGTTGTCCACCCCGCCGAACTGGGCAACCGCGACGCCGGAGGCAAGCCCCATCGTTGAGCCGGTGGTCGAGACAGGTTTCCGCGCCCTGCCGTCATGGGTAGGAAAGCCAGAGACCTCCGCTCAGGCGGGCATGCCTGGGGTCGCGCCGGTGAGCAACGCTGGGGGGCGTCGCGCCGACAACACCGTCTTCCGCATGAGAGACCGCCGCTACCGCATGCCGCGACCTGCACTCGGCGGATAGAGCCGGACGGCGGCACCCGATTGTCGCGTGTTGATAGCGAGAGGGCGACAATGGAGGGGCAATGGACTTCTACAACGCCTACAGCCAGGGCTTTGCCCGCGTCGCCGCGTGCACACACCACGCGGCGATCGGCGACCCCGCGGCCAATGCCGACTCGGTGCTGCGGCTGGCCCGGCAGTGCCACGACGACGGTGTCGCGCTGGCCGTCTTCCCGGAGTTGACGTTGTCCGGTTATTCCATCGAGGACATCTTGCTGCAGGACGTTTTGCTGGACTCGGTCGAGGACGCTGTGGTCGATATCGTCGCCGCCTCCACCGATCTGTTGCCGGTGCTGGTGGTCGGCGCGCCGCTGCGTTACCGGCATCGCATCTACAACACCGCCTTGGTCATCCACCGCGGTGTTGTTCTGGGTGTGGCACCCAAGTCGTATCTGCCGACGTACCGAGAGTTCTACGAGCGCCGCCAGCTCGCGCCCGGCGACGACGAGCGCGGAACCATCAGCATCGCCGGCATGCAGGCGCCGTTCGGCCCGGATCTGCTGTTCCCGGCATCCGACCTACCGGGATTCGTACTGCACGTCGAAATCTGCGAGGACATGTTCATCCCGATTCCGCCCAGCGCTGAGGCCGCGCTGGCGGGTGCGACGGTGCTGGCCAACCTGTCTGGTAGCCCGATCACTATCGGCCGCGCCGACGACCGGGCGTTACTGGCCCGCTCGGCATCACTACGCTGCCTGGCGGCCTACGCGTACGCGGCAGCGGGCAAAGGCGAGTCGACCACTGATTTGGCGTGGGACGGGCAGACGATGATCTGGGAAAACGGCGTTCTGCTCGCCGAAACCGAACGCTTCCCGAAGAGCGAGCAACGCAGCATCGCCGACGTCGATCTCGAGTTGATCCGCGCCGAGCGGTTGCGAATGGGAACGTTCGACGACAACCGGCGCCACCATCGCGGTGTGGCGGAGACGTTCCGCCGCATAGAGTTTCGATTGGACCCGCCAGGCGGTGACATCGGTCTGCGTCGGGAAATCGAGCGTTTCCCGTTCGTGCCGGCCGATCCGGCTCGACTCGAGCAGGATTGTTACGAGGGCTACAACATCCAGGTAGCCGGCCTCGAACAACGGTTACGCGCATTGCACTTTCCGAAAGTCGTCATCGGGATCTCCGGCGGGCTCGACTCGACGCACGCCCTGATCGTCGCGGCGCGTGCGATGGACCGAGAAGACCGTCCGCGCAGCGACATCCTGGCATTCACCCTGCCGGGCTTCGCGACCGGCGAGCACACCAAACGCAACGCGGCCGAACTCTGCCGCGCCCTGGGGGTTACTTTCGCCGAGATCGACATCACCGAGACCGCTAAGCTGATGCTCAAGCAAATAGATCACCCCTTCTCGCGCGGCGAGAAGGTCTACGACGTCACGTTCGAGAACGTGCAAGCGGGCCTGCGCACCGACTACCTGTTCCGGTTGGCCAATCAGCGTGGAGGCATTGTGCTGGGAACGGGTGACCTTTCCGAGCTGGGGCTGGGCTGGTCGACCTACGGTGTCGGCGATCAGATGTCGCACTACAACGTCAATGCCGGCGTGCCGAAAACGTTGATCCAGCACTTGATCCGCTGGGTCATCGCCTCCGGTCAGTTCGAATCGGAGGTCATCGAAGTGTTGCAGTCAGTGCTCGACACCGAGATCACCCCCGAGCTCGTGCCCACCGGCGAGGAGGAGGAGCTGCAGAGCAGCGAAGCGAAGGTCGGGCCCTTTGCGCTGCAAGACTTCTCGCTCTACCACGTACTCCGCTGCGGATTCCGGCCGGCGAAAGTTGCGTTTCTCGCCTGGCACGCGTGGAGCGATGCCGACAACGGCAACTGGCCACCGGGATTCCCGGAGAACAAGCGGCCGTCCTACTCGCTCAAAGAGATTCGGCACTGGCTGCAGATCTTCGTGCAGCGGTTCTACTCGTTCAGCCAGTTCAAGCGATCGGCAATGCCTAACGGCCCCAAGGTGTCTCACGGTGGCGCGTTGTCACCGCGCGGGGACTGGCGTGCCCCGTCGGACATGTCGGCAAGGGCGTGGCTCGATGCGATCGAACGCGAGGTCCCCGAGGAGTAGTTGCTGCTATCGGGCAGGATCGTCGGCGACTTCGATGTCACCAGCCGCGGCCGCAGCCCGCAGTTGGTGGAAGTCGTCGAGCGACTTGTCGGCGTATTCGTACGACCACGCGGCGACCGCACCATGCACGTTGTCACTTTTGCCGACGTACCCGCGCAGTATCGACGCATTCGCGCTCTGCGAGTGCGCCCGCGCCAGCAGAACCGAACAAGCACTGACGTAATCACAGAAAGTAGAAGGGGACATACCTTCGATGTCGACGGTGCCCTTCATGTCGTGGAACTGACGGACGTAGTAGTCGCGGCCGTCCTTGCGTGTCGTCCCGAGGAACACATCCGACATCGCCTGCAGAATTCGCTGGCCATCGGTGACGCGCACGCCCTCGCCCTTGGCCTCAACGGCCGCGGTCAGCGTGTCTGGCTGGCGCCAACCGCCGTACTCTTCGAGCACTGATCGAGTGGCCTCTTTGATCTGCATGATCATCGGCGTGTCGTTGGGGCCGACCAAGATGACCAAGTAACAGCGGGTACCGACGCTGCCGACGCCAACTACTCGCAGGGCGACGTCGGCTACGCGAAAGTGTGACAGCAGCAGCGCGATGTCAGCCGGGACTGCGGCCAGATACTCCTCAACGGACTCGACCAGGGGGGCTTCGATCTCCTCGTCGACGTGCTGGAGAACCGGCGGTGATTCGCGTAGGCGCGGTGTTCCCTCGGGCCCGATCTCGGTGATCTGTTTGAAGACACGCGCCGACGTTCGCGTGCGCGCCCGGGATATCGTTTTCTGAATCAGAGCCTGCGATCGCTTGGATACCTTCCCGGTGTAGTGCTCTGGTTCCACCCGCAGGTAGTAGCGGTCCAGAACGCTCATCTCCTCGAGCATCGCCTCCAGACTGGTCTGGTAGCCCACCAATGCCTCTTCGACGCAACGGCGGATGGCCTTGTCCCGGTACCCGGCATGGCGGCCCCCGATGATCGCGCTGGCGATGAGGCGTTTGACGTCCCACTCCGCGGGTGCGACAGCGGCCTCGTCAAAATCATTCAGGTCAAAGACTATTGAGCGATGCGGAGCAGCGTACATGCCGAAATTTGACACGTGAGCGTCACCGCAGCACATGACTTCGATCCCAGTCGACGGGCTTGCAGCGAGGTCTGCGGCCATCACCGCTGCCGAACCTCGGTAGAACGAGAACGGGTCGGCCAGCATCCGGGCAAAACGCAGCGGGACGAGTTCGGGTAGTCGGCTGGCGTTTTGAGCGACGAGAATCTCGGTGGCCGTTCGCGGCGAGGGAGTCAGCTGTGCGAGAGCGCGCCGTGGGACGGTCTTTCGCAGCGCCCGCCCGCGACCGACATCCTCGCGTGGCACTTCTAGTTCGATCAGGCGTTCACGCAACACCCGTTGTGGCATCTGCCTAGCGTACTCAGCCCATGTGCCCGCGGGGTCAAACCGGTCATGGGCGTTCGTACGTCCCGGTCAGTGTGCCGCGGGCCAACACGCGTCCGGCCATCTGCTTCAGCAACGCCTTGGCCGTGGCGACGCCGTCCGGGATCGGCTGGTCAACGGCGAACACCAGGAAGCGGTAGTGGTGCGGGCCGTGACCGGGAATCGGGCGCGGGCCGGCGTAGCCCCGGTGCCCCAGACTGCCTGGAATAAAACGCATTCCGGCGGTACCGGGCTGTAGCGCTCCGGTGTCGACGCTGTGCACCCCGGGCTCGATCACCGCGACCGTGTGCAGCAGCGGGCGAGGCAGCGGAACGTCGACGTCGTCGATGATCAACACCACCTGCCGGGTTTGCAACGGCAGGCCGGCCCAACTCAGCGGCGGCGAGGTGTTGTCACCGACGCCCTTTCCGCCGCTAGCCTTCGGCAGCGGTTCGCCGTCGCGAAACGCATTGCTGGTAACCGCGATGTCGTCCGGCGCCGCGAAATCCGAACCGGCGAACGGACTTCGGTGCTCCCCGGCGCGGACATTGCGCAGCAGTTTGCCGATCATGCGCCGCTGCCCGCGCCGCGAATCGCGACGGTGCTGGATCTGAGCAGGTCGCCGAGTTCGGCGGGCAGGTAACCCTGCTCCGCCAGCCTCGGCAGCACCCCGCCACTGGAGATGATGTCGAGGATCAGGTCGGGCAACTTGGGCACCGACCCTGACGCTCCCGTGGTCTCGTTGCGCCATGCGCCTGAACTCAAATCGAATGTCCCGGTGTCGCCTTCGCTGAAGATGGTGGTTGCCTCCGGCAGCGTCATCGCGGGCAGCCCGGCGTTGACGGCGTTACGGAAGAACAGCGAATTGAACTCTTCGGCGACCAGTCCGGCGACGCCGAGTTCGGTGAACAGCGCGGCGACTGGACGCGACGAGCCCAGCCCGAAGTTCTTGCCGGCCACCACAATGTCTCCCGGCGACACCTCGTCGGTCCAGCCGGGCCGCACTTCGTAAAAGACATGTTTGGCCGCCTCGGGAGGATCCATCTTCATGGCGAAGGCCGGGTACATGGCGTCGGTGTTGAGGTCGTTGCCGAATACCCAGACCTTTCCGGTGATGGCCAGTGTCATGCGGTCACGCTCCTTGCGTCGGTGATGTAGCCGGTGAGCGCCGATGCGGCAACGGTCGCCGGTGAGGCCATGTAGATCTCGGCCTCCGGGCTGCCCATTCGGCCGGTGAAGTTGCGGGTACTCGACGTCAAACACACTTCGCCCGGTCCCACCACCCCCATGTGGTAGCCGAAGCACGCGCCGCAGGTGGAGTTCGTGATCACCGCCCCCGCATCGGCGATGTCCTGCAGGTAGCCTAGCCGCATCGCTTCTCGGTACACCGCCTGGGAAGCCGGCGTGACGAGCAGCCGCACACCGGTCGCAACGGTGTTGCCACGCAATATGTTCGCGGCGATCTCCAGGTCTTCCAATTGGCCGTTGGCGCACGAGCCGATGAAGGCCTGGTCGATTTTCTGCCGTTCTATCCGCGAGACCGGCAGGCCGTTGCGGCTCACGGTGCCCGGGCGGGCCACGTACGGTTCGAGTGCGGCCAGATC
>DASXJI010000109.1:0-7869 GCA_036497495.1 Mycobacterium sp. | reverse complement strand
GGAGGCCGACGTTCGCGACCGAGCGTCGCTGTCGGCCGCGGTGCAGGCGGGTGTCGACGAACTCGGCCGACTCGACATCGTGGTCGCCAACGCCGGTATCGCCCCGATGCAGTCGGGCGACGACGGCTGGCGCGACGTCATCGATGTCAATCTGACCGGCGTCTACAACACCATCAAGGCCGCGATACCGGCCTTGATCAAGCACGGGGCCGGCGGGTCGATCGTGCTGATCAGTTCCGCCGCCGGACTGGCCGGCGTGGGCAGCCCGGACGCGGGCTCGGTGGGCTACGCAGCCGCCAAGCACGGCGTGGTCGGTCTGATGCGCGTGTACGCGAACCTGCTTGCCAAACAAAGCATCCGGGTCAACTCCATTCACCCGACCGGCGTCGAGACACCGATGATCGACAATGACTTCACCCGGGGATGGCTGGCCAAGATGGCAGCCGAATCAGATTCACCGGGCAGCATGGGCAATGCGTTACCGGTGGAGGTGCTCCAACCAGAGGACATCGCCAACGCGGTCGCGTGGCTGGTATCCGACCAGGCCCGCTACATCACCGGTGTCACCCTGCCGGTCGATGCTGGCTTCCTGAACAAGTAACGCTTGGCGAAAAATCCAGCAGCACAAACCGCTTTTGGCCCCATGGTGTTGGTCGCGCTGGGACAAAGCGAACCGCCCGGCCAGCGGTTGGTGGACGACCTGCCGGGGCGGCCTCGGCGTTTCTGGCCGGACGCGACACGCCTTGACGTGCGCGTTCCCGGGACCTGACTGCTTCCGGCGCCATACTGGGTACGTGGCCAGCGACGAGGCTGTCCCGCTACCGGGCGAAGCGCTGGGGGCATCTGCCGAACCGGCGTACCGATTTCTGTCACGACATCAGGCGGCCGTGCTCGACGCAGCCACTCGCCGCCTGGATCCCGACCCGCAAGACGATCTCCACGTGGCCGTTTTCGTTGACCGCCTGCTGTCGGTGTTCCGCGTGGCGCCCGGCGGCCTCTACGCGGTGGGATCGCTGAGACAACGGGTCGCTGAGCTTCGCCGTCAGTACTGCAGTGGCATCGCTCTTCTCGACGAGCTCGCCGGCGGCGATTTCACCGCGGTACCGCCGTTGCGGCAGCAGCTCATCTTGGCCCAAGGTCAGCTGGCGGCCTTTGCGGGTTTGCTGTTCGGCCACATCATCGAGGCCATGGGTCACACCGAGGCCGGGGGCGCGGACCTCAGATCTCGATAACCGTCGGCACGATCATCGGCTGGCGACGGTAGGTCTCCCCCACCCACTTGCCGACCGTGCGACGGACCGCCTGCGCGATCCGGGCCGGGTCGGTAACGTTCTCGGCCGCAAGCGATTCCAACTCCGCCTCGACTCTGCGCGCAGCGGGCTCCAGCGCCTTCGGGTCTTCGGAGAAGCCGCGCGAATGCACTTGCGGCGGGGCTGCCGCCTTCCCGGTACCGCGCCCGACCACGACCGTCACTGCAACGAAACCCGATGCCAGGATGAGCCGTTCGCCCAACGTGATGTCGCCGACGTCACCGGTGATCAAGCCGTCGACGAACATCTTGCCGACCGGTACCGCACCGGCGATGCGCACCGCGCCGCCCACCAAGTCAACGCTGACGCCGTTCTCGGCCAACACGATCGACTCTTCAGGCACCCCGGCACTGGCCGCCAGCTTGCCGTTGGCTCGCAGCATCCGCCAGGTGCCGTGTACCGGCATGACGTTGCGGGGGCGGACCCCGTTGTAGAGGAAAAGTAGCTCACCGGAGTAGGCGTGACCCGAAACATGCACGCGGACTTGCTGATTGGTCACAACACGCGCACCGATCTTGGCCAGCTCGTCGATAACGCCGTACACCGCCTCTTCGTTCCCCGGTATCAACGAGGACGACAGGATGATCAGATCCTCAGCGGTCAGCGTGATGCTGCGATGCTCGCCGCGTGACATCCGCGACAGCGCCGACATGGGCTCGCCCTGCGTTCCGGTGGTGATCAGCACCACCTGGTCGGGCGCCATCATCTCGGCGGCACCGATGTCGACCAGATCGGAATCGGCCACACTCAAGAATCCAAGGTCACGCGCAATCCCCATGTTGCGCACCATGGACCGTCCGACGAACGACACCCGCCGGCCCAACGCCGTCGCGGCGTCGATGATCTGTTGCACCCGATCAACATTGGACGCGAAGCAGGCGACGATGACGCGGCCGTGAGCGCCCCGAATCAGCCGGTGCAGCGTTGGCCCGACTTCGCTCTCCGAGGGCCCGACACCGGGAATCTCGGCGTTGGTCGAGTCGCACAGCAACAGGTCCACTCCGGCGTCACCGAGCCTGGACATCCCCGGCAGGTCGGTGGGGCGGCCGTCCAGTGGCAGTTGGTCGAGCTTGATGTCGCCGGTGTGCAAAACGGTTCCGGCACCGGAGCGCACGGCGATGGCCAGCGCGTCAGGGATGGAGTGGTTGACCGCGAAAAACTCACACTCGAATACCCCATGCGTGGTGCGCATGCCCTCGGCCACCTGGACGAACACCGGCTTCACCCGGTGCTCACGGCATTTCGCGGCAACGAGGGCCAAGGTGAACTTCGATCCGACGACCGGAATGTCTGGACGCAGCTTGAGCAGGAACGGGATTGCCCCGATGTGGTCTTCGTGGGCGTGTGTGAGGACAAGGGCCTCGACGTCGTCGAGTCGGTGTTCGATGTGACGCAGATCAGGCAGGATCAGATCGACGCCCGGCTCGTCGTGGGTGGGAAACATCACCCCGCAATCGATGATCAGCAACCGGCCCAGATGCTCGAAAACCGTCATGTTGCGGCCGATTTCGCTGATTCCGCCCAGCGCGGTCACCCGCAAACCACCGGTGGTCAGCGGACCTGGCGGTTGAAGGTCTATATCCACCTGCGAGCCACCCTCTGGCTCACCTGAGCACCGAGGCTGCCCGCATGTCGGCAGCCAGTGCATCGATCTCTTCGGCCGTGGCGGCCACCTGCGGCAGCCGCGGGTCGCCGACCTCGATGCCCTGCAGGCGCAGTCCCGCCTTGGAAAGCGTCACCCCGCCGAGGCGGCTCATCGCATTACCCAACGGGGCGATCGCAACGTTGATTTTGCGAGCAGTCGTGACGTCTCCGGAAGCGAAGGCGGACAGCAGGTCTCGGAGCTGGCCAGCGGCGAGGTGGGAAATCACGCTGATGAAGCCGGTGGCGCCCATCGCCAGCCACGGCAGGTTCAGCACGTCATCGCCGGAGTAGTAGGCCAGGCCCGTCTCCGCCATCAGTTGCATGCCGCCGTGTAAATCGCCCTTGGCGTCTTTGACTCCGACGATGTTGGGGTGTGCCGCCAATACGCGTAGCGTCTCGAATTCGATCGGCACCACCGAACGCGGTGGGATGTCGTAGAGCAGCACCGGCAGTGGCGTCGCGTCGGCGACCGCGGTGAAGTGCGCGACCAGCCCGGCTTGCGGAGGCCGCGAGTAGTAGGGCGTGACCACGAGCAGACCGTGCGCCCCCTCGGCGGCACACGCCTTCGCCAAGTGGACGCTGTGCGCGGTGTCATAGCTGCCCGCGCCGGCGATGACGCGGGCGCGGTCGCCCACCGCTTCGAGTACGGCCCTCAGCAGAGCCAGCTTCTCGGCGTCGGTGGTGGTCGGCGACTCGCCGGTGGTGCCGGATATGACCAGGCCGTCGCACCCGCTGTCGACGAGGTGGTTGGCCAGTCGGGCCGCGGCCGGGAGATCCAGGGATCCGTCCGGGGCGAACGGCGTCACCATGGCGGTCAGCAGCGCGCCCAGGCGCGTGTAAACGTCGAATCCGCCGGTGCTCACGGACCCCAGATTACCTGGCGGTAGCAACCGCGTTTGGCACCGCTGCGTGCTTGGCTCAGGCCTCGGTGGCCAGCGGACTGGTCGCCACCTCGGTGCCGTCGGTCAGCGCGGAGATCTGGAAGTCGCCGAACACGGCGGGGGCGACGCCCGCCAGCTGCCGAAGGCACGCGACCGCGAGCCGCCGGATCTCGACGTCGGCGTGCTCGCTGGCCCGCATGGCGATGAAATGCCGCCACGCCCGGTAGTTGCCGGTGACGACGATGCGGGTCGCGGTGGCGTTGGGTAATACGGCGCGTGCTGCCTGGCGGGCCTGCTTGCGGCGCAGGACTGCCTGCGGCTGATCGGCGAACTTGGCTTCCAGCCTGTCCAGCAGCTCGGTGTAGGTGGCCCGGCTGGCGTCGGCAGCCTCGACCAGGATGCGCCGCAATTCGTCGTCGTCTTCCATACCGGGCGGCACGACGATCTGGGATTCGTTCTCCGGCACGTAGCGCTGCGACAGCTGCGAGTAGGAGAAGTGCCGGTGCCGGATCAGCTCGTGGGTGCACGATCGCGAGATGCCGGTGATGTAGAACGAGACGCTCGCATGCTCGAGCACCGAGAGATGCCCGACGTCGATGATGTGTTGCAGGTAGCCGGCGTTGGTCGCGGTCTTCGGATTGGGCTTCGACCAACTCTGGTAGCAGGCGCGGCCGGCGAATTCGAGCAGCGCCTGGCCACCGTCGGCGTCGGTGCTCCACGGCACGTCGGGCGGCGCGACGAACTCGGTCCTGGCGATCAGTTGCACGTGCAACGGCGCGGTCTCGGCCACGGCGAACACCCTAGCGGCAGGTGTCAGCGCCAGCGGGCCCCGCTACGGATGGCGACTGTCCGTATGGCGTGCGCTTACTTGTTCGGATCCTTCAGGGGTTTGACGAGCTCCAATTTCTCGGGCCTGTTGCTCGATACCGCTTTCTCCTGTCCCCGAGCCGTGGGCGCGACCGGAGCAGAGTAGAGCGATTGCGACTCTGCGTATGCCGACGCGCCCGGGGTGGCGGGATGCGCTGCCGCATATGCCGAATTCGGCATATGCTCGCTCACCGATTGCGACAGGATGCTCAAGCGGTGGGGGTCGTAGAGCGAGTCGCTCTGCGAAAACGGTCCCGTGTCGGGGTGTTGCGGGCCGTGTGGAAGGGAGACCTGGGCCGACACGACGTGGTCTGGCCGCAGGATCTCCGATGTTTGAGACGTTGGTGGCCAGGGAGTTGCGCGGGGCTGTCCGGCCGGCGGCCAATCGGCCGGCGGCCAGGCGTCCGGCGGGGGCGGTGCGTCCGGCGGCGGGTAGGACGGTCCCAGCGGCGGCGCGACCGGCGGCTGGCAGGACGGTCCCTGGGGCGGGGGTGCGAGCGGCGGAAGGTAGGACGGTCCCGGCGCGGGTCCAACCGGCGGCGGGTAGGACGGTCCCGGCGCCGGCGCGACCGGCGGCGGGTAGGACTGACCCTGCGCTTGCTCCAGGTATTGCCGCCAGGCCTGGAGGTAGGCGAGCAGCTGCTGGGCGTAGCCAGTCGGCGGAGACGGCGTATGCACGCCCGCGGCAGCTGGTGTCGGCGGCGCGGCTGGCATCCCCCACGCGGCCGCCGGCGGGTGTTGCGTAGCCGTCATGCCGCCTACGGTCTGCTCCAGGTACTGACGCCAGGCTTGAAGATAGGCAAGCAGCTGCTGCCCCTGGTCGGTTGGAGACGGCATCATGGGTTGACCTCCGGGGTTTGAGTGGACAGGAAATGCGGGGGCGCCGATCGGGTTGGTGCCCGAAGAGTCCAAGGGATGAGGCAGGCAGGCAAGGCAGTACTCCGAGTCGAGGTTGCGCAGATTACGAGTCTCGAGTGGCTCACGGTTTTCGATGTCGAAGACATAGCAATAATCGCCGGCCGGTGATGGCATTCGAATTGGACTTGAGAAGCCCTGATCGAGGAAACCGTAGGGGAACCGCCAGTTGAGGGT
Source organism: Mycobacterium sp. (assembly GCA_036497495.1). GTDB lineage: Bacteria > Actinomycetota > Actinomycetes > Mycobacteriales > Mycobacteriaceae > Mycobacterium. The sequence continues at coordinate 2,075 of DASXJI010000109.1, read as the reverse complement.
CGTGTGCTCCCGACGGTCGATCCCGCCGGACGCTACCCAAATGTAGTGGTCAAGAATGACATTCACGGCATGCCGGGCCGACTCGCAGGCCGCCTCCATCGACGTCATCCGGGTGAACGTTCTGCTCCAGGTGCCCGCGAACACCACCGAGTTGTGATGCACCTGGTAGCCGCCGTGGCGCGCCTGCCAGACACTGTGCTGCTCGAGATTCTCGAGCCACTGGGCCTCGCTGGGCCTGGTGATCCACGATGAGCCGTGCGGGTTCCAGGGATCGGCACCAGGTCGGTTCGGCCAGTCTCCAACGATGGGGACCAGATACGGCGCCTCGTTCCGCGCCGGCGGGCCGATCTTGGGACCGGTGGTCATCCGCAGGTTTCGGTCCACCGCATACCAAGCGGGCCACGGCATTACCGCCTCGGGGACGTTGTGGACGTCGCTGGTCACCGCGTGGACGATTTGTCGCCACACTTCTTCGGCGAGCTCGTCGGCTGTGCAGTCGCGGGCGGCCTTGCCGCGCCCGGATTCGTCGACCAGGTGACGCGACGGGGTGTTGAAATCGCCGATGTCCACCGACAGAACCGAGACGTGCCCGTCGCGGGCCAGAGTCAGCGGTCTTTCCCACAACCCACTCTGGTTGATCGACGACAGACCCCACTCCGTCCCCGAGTAGTACATGTGTCCTCGTAGCAGCTGGAACTCGGTGTCGAAGAAGTACTGGATGCCCGCCAATGTCTGGAACCGGTCCCAGGGCACCCGACCCATTTGGTCCAGCGCGTAGGGATCACGCCGATCCGATGGGCGGTGCGTCGTGGGCTGCAACGGGCCGCCGGGAGGGGGGACCGAGGTGGTGAACCCGTCGAGCCCGGCCACGGTGCCGCCGGTGCCGGCGGAGCGCAGCGGCTCGGTGATCCGTTCAGCCGCGGGCGCGTCGACGGCGACCACGACGTAATCGGGAGCCAGGCGTGTGCCGTCGGCCAGCTGCACCTGCACCCGACCCCGGAGGTGGGGCTGCGTTCTGCGGTCGAACCGCGGGGCCACCAGGCTGTCCGCACTGCCGCGAACGAAGCGGACTCCGAGCTCGATCAGGTGCTGGTACCAGTGGTCGAACCACGATTCGGTGGTGGGGCCGTTGAGCACCCCGTCGGCTTTATCGTCGTGGCGGTCCATCTGCAGCTGCAGCTGCAGATAGGTGGTCAAGTTGGTGCGGGCATCGCCCCAGCGCGAGTCGAATGCGGCGAGTACCCGCGGCATCTCCAGCAGAAGCGCTTCAAACGGTGGCGTGTAATAGAACCGGCGGGCCGCCGTGGCGTTGCGACCGATGAAGAAGTCATAGGCGGACAGGTTCTGCAGTTCTGTAGCGCGACGCAAGGGACTGGTGGCCAGATATTGGACCAGCCTGCTCGCGAAGGTCTGCACATCGCCCGGAGTGAAGCCCAGTTCGGTGAGCTGGCTTGCGGCGGTGAGCAATTCGGTGAGGGTGCGTGGCGCCTCGCGAGGGAAAACCAGGGACGGCTTGCCTTCGACGGTAGTGCCTTGGGTGATCACTCGCCTGACGTTGTCCATGACGGTGCGTGATGTCATCTGCCAGCCGACCTGGCCGTCGGCCTGCTCTGTTCGTTGGTACACCGGGATGCGTTGGAACAAGTCCCAGATGTGTAAGTAATACGCTGGAAAGAAACGGAAGCCGTGCTCCCCCGCGACCGCCCGTGCGGGGATCCGTGGGCTGCCTCGCCGGCCCGGGAAGGGGCGCAGCTCGGCGGTGTCGCCATTGCCGAGGCCCACCTTCGAGTACTGGGAGGCGGCCAGGCCGCCGAGCTTGACAGGCGGATAGCTGCCCGGTGGCATCTCGGGGTGCAGCACGGTGCGTTCATCTGGGCGAGGTTCGTACACCGTTACCTCGAAGCCGCGCTCTGCCAGCTCGTGAGCGGCGGTGAGGCCGGCGATGCCGGCGCCCAAGACGGCCACTGTGGGACGCCTCTCGCACGAGGCAGGCGTTGTGATGCGCTCGCTCATAACGGCCCCGTCCGCAGCGCGGCCAGCAACTCCGGGTGCGATGGTGCCCGAACCGCCGCGTG
>DASXJI010000108.1:0-12572 GCA_036497495.1 Mycobacterium sp. | reverse complement strand
TTGGCCGCGGTGTAGCCGGACCCGCCGTCGTAGATCTCCATCGCCGCGATCGACGTGACGGTGACGATCAGGCCGTCGCCGGAGTCGATCAGCTTGGGCAGCAGCGCACGGGTGACCCGCAACGTGCCCAGCACATTGGTCTCCCACATCCACCGCCAGTGCTCAAGATCGGCCTCGGCCACCGGCTCCAGTCCCTTGGCGCCGCCGGCATTGTTGACCAGCACGTCGACCCGGCGCAGGCCGGTGGCCAGCTCATCGACCGCGGCGTCGTCGGTGACGTCGGCCACAACGGCGGTACCGCCGATCTCGGCGGCGAGCGCATTGATCCGGTCCGCCCGGCGCGCGACCGCCACCACGTGAAAGCCCTGTGCAGCAAGGATTCTCGCGGTCGCCTCACCGATGCCTGCGCTGGCGCCGGTGACCACCGCGACGGGCTGCTCGCCGTGACGGTGGCCGGATGTCGTCGGAGACGGATCAGCGGGACTCATCTGAGCAACTGTAGTAACCGTGCTAAATTCCTCGTGTGTACTCCAGCACCTTGTTCGGCTGTCTGCCCGCGTGTTGTTGCGCTGGCTGCGCGTGTTGTTGCCGCGCAATCAGCCGCGCCTGAGCTAAGCGCTAAGCGCTCGCGACGGTGTGCGGCTACGACCGCCATCGGAACTCGGACAAGGACTCGCAAATGCGCTCAACAACTTTCACTTCTCACTCACACAACCCGCTCGCGGCCGCACGGCGGCGAGCCCCCGGGCGCCACCGCGTGGTGGCGCCCTCGCTACAGCTCTCCGACGGCGCCGCGTCATCGGTCTTCCGGGCCGTGCGGTTGCGCGGCCCGATCGGCCGCGACGTCATCGCCCAAGTCACCTCGCTGTCGATCGCGACGGTAAACCGCCAGGTCATCGCCCTGCTGGACGCCGGAATCCTTCGGGAACGCGCCGACCTGGCCGTGTCCGGGGCGATCGGGCGTCCCCGGGTGCCCGTCGAGGTCAACCACGAGCCGTTCCTGACCCTCGGTATCCACATCGGGGCTCGGACCACCAGCATCGTGGCCACTGACCTGTTCGGCCGCACGCTGGACGCCGTCGAAACACCGACACCGCGCACTGCTCAGGGTCCCGCGCTGGCCGCGTTGGCCGACGGCGCCCGTCGCTACCTGCGCCGCTGGCACCGGCGGCGAGCGCTGTGGGTGGGTGTGGCCATCGGTGGCACCGTCGATGCCGCCACCGGCCACGTCGACCACGCCCGGCTGGGTTGGCGGGAAGCGCCCGTCGGGCCGGTCATCGCTGAGGCGCTCGAGTTGCCGGTTTCGGTTGCCTCGCACGTCGATGCGATGGCCGCCGCCGAACTGCTGCTCGGCATGCGCCGGTTCGGCCCCAACTCGTCGACCAGCCTCTACGTCTACGCCCGCGAAACGGTGGGCTACGCGCTGATGATCGGCGGTCGGGTACACAGCCCGGCCAGCGGGCCCGGCACGATCACCAACCTGCCCGCCCAGTCCGAGTTGCTCGGCGGCTCGGGTCTGCTGGAATCCACCGTCAGCGACGAGGCCGTGCTGGTCGCCGCGCGGCGGCTGCGCGTCCTGCCGGCCCGCAGCGATGGGTCGGCCGCCACCGTGACTGACCTGCTGAAGGTGGCGCGCGGCGGGAACGAGCAGGCCAAAGAGTTGCTGGCCGAGCGCGCCCGAGTGCTCGGCGAATCAGTTGCGCTGCTGCGCGACCTGCTCAACCCCGACGACCTGGTGGTCGGTGGCCAGGCGTTCACCGAATATCCCGAAGGGATGCAGCAGGTCGAGCAGGCCTACAAGACGCGCCTGGTGCTGCCGCCGCGCGATATCCGGGTGACTGCGTTCGGCAACCGGGTGCAGGAGGCCGGGGCCGGCATCGTGTCGCTGGCCGGGCTGTACGCTGACCCGCTGGCCGCCATGCGCCGCGCCGCGCCGCCGGTGCCCGCCTATGAGGTTGACGTCGAGACACCCGCCTGACCTGCGACTCCGATCGGTGCTGCAAAGATGACGGGGTGGCCCACATTGACCTTTCCCGGCTGGACGCCTCAGAGCTGACCAATCCGCGTCGCGTCGCGGTGTTGGCGGTACACACGTCGCCGCTCGCCCAGCCCGGCATCGGTGATGCCGGCGGGATGAACGTCTACGTGCTGCAGAGTGCCCTTCACCTGGCCCGGCGGGGCGTCGAGGTGGAGATCTTCACTAGGGCGACGGCGTCCACCGACCCGCCGGTGGCCCGGGTCGCTCCCGGCGTGCTGGTGCGCAACGTGGTGGCCGGTCCGTTCGAAGGCCTGGACAAATACGACTTGCCCACCCAGCTGTGTGCGTTCGCCGCCGGCGTGCTGCGAGCTGAGGCCGCCCACGAGCCGGGTTATTACGACATCGTGCACTCGCACTACTGGCTGTCCGGTCAGGTGGGCTGGCTGGCCCGGGACCGGTGGTCGGTGCCGTTGGTGCATACCGCGCACACGCTGGCCGCGGTGAAGAACGCCGCGCTGGCCGAGGGCGACATTCCCGAACCACCGCTACGCATGGTCGGCGAGCAGCAGGTGGTCGATGAAGCCGACCGGTTGATCGCCAACACCGATGACGAAGCCGCGCAACTGGTTTCGCTGTATCACGCCGACCCTGCCCGCATCGACATCGCTCACCCCGGCGTCGACTTGCAGATGTTCCGGCCGGGTGACCGCCGGGCGGCCCGGTCCAAGCTGGGGTTGCCGGCCGATCAGGACGTGGTGGCCTTCGTCGGGCGGATCCAGCCGTTGAAGGGACCCGACGTGTTGCTGCGCGCGGCGGCCAAACTGCCGGGGGTGCATGTGGTGGTCGCCGGTGGACCGTCGGGTAGCGGGCTTGCCGTGCCCGACGGCCTGGTTCGGCTGGCCGCCGAATTGGGTATCTCGGACCGGGTGACGTTCTTGCCGCCGCAATCGCGGGAGAATCTGGCCACCGTGTTCCAGGCCGTCGACCTGGTTGCGGTGCCGAGCTATTCGGAGTCGTTCGGTCTGGTCGCGCTGGAGGCGCAGGCGTGCGGGACGCCGGTGGCCGCGGCGGCAGTCGGCGGCCTTCCGGTAGCAGTGCGCGACGGAATGACCGGCGCACTGGTCGCCGGCCACGACGCCGATCGGTGGGCACAAGCCCTCGACGGGTTGTTGCAGGGCAACGCCGAGGCGATGAGCCGCGCAGCTGTCGAGCATGCGGCGGGCTTCTCCTGGGACAACACCGTCGATTCGCTGCTGGCCAGCTACCGGCGTGCGATCGGCGATTTCACCGCTCGCCGCTTGGTGCGCGGCATCCCGTCGACGCGGCGGGCCGCGGCGGCCGGACGGTGGCCTTCGCGACGCAAGGCGTGGGCATGACCACCAACGGCGGGGGAGCGCCGGTGACGCATGTTCAGCAGCTGATCGAAGACACCCTGGACGCCAACGAGCTGACCTATTCGCGGCACGAGGGTGCCCACGGCGGGCTGCCGGGACTGATCGTCGAGCTGCCCGGCGAGCGCCGGCTCAAGACCAACACCATCCTGAGCATCGGCGAGCATTCGGTGCGCATCGAGGCGTTCGTCTGCCGCAAGCCCGACGAAAACCACGAGGGCGTCTACCGCTTCCTGCTCAAGCGCAACCGCCGCCTGTACGGCGTCGCCTACACGCTGGACAACGTCGGCGACATCTACCTGGTCGGCCGAATGGCGTTGGCGTCGGTGGACGCCGCCGAAATCGACCGGGTGCTCGGGCAGGTGCTCGAAGCAGTGGACACTGACTTCAATACGTTGCTGGAGTTGGGTTTTCGCTCTTCAATCCAGAAGGAATGGGAGTGGCGGGTGTCGCGCGGCGAGTCGCTGAAGAACCTCGAGGCGTTCGCGCATCTGATCGAAGACGACGATGCAGAGCGCGAAGCGCGATGAGGAGGAGTCGAGCATCTGCTGAATGAGCAACGGCAGCGGTAGATCTCGGATGCGCCCGGCGGTGATTTCACCGAGCAACGCCATTGTGACGCGTCTCACCGTGTGCCGATGTCCTAGGTGGCCACGTCGCGCGGGGTGAGAGACTGGCGGTCATGGGTGATACGGGCACGTTGGTGCTGCTCCGCCACGGCGAAAGCGAATGGAACGCCAGTAACCGGTTCACCGGCTGGGTGGACGTCGACCTGACCGACAAGGGCCGCGGCGAGGCGGTACGCGGCGGCGAGTTGCTGGCCGAACATCACCTGTTGCCCGACGTGCTCTACACGTCGCTGCTGCGCCGCGCGATCACCACCGCGCACCTCGCGCTCGATGCCGCCGACCGGTTGTGGATCCCGGTCCGTCGCACCTGGCGGCTCAACGAACGGCACTACGGCGCCCTGCAGGGCCTGGACAAGACCGAGATCAGAGAGCGCTACGGCGACGAGCAGTTCATGACCTGGCGGCGCAGCTACGACACGCCGCCGCCGCCGATCGAGAAGGGCAGCCAGTACAGCCAGGACGCAGACCCCCGCTACGTCGACATCGGCGGCGGACCGCTGACCGAATGCCTGGCCGACGTGGTGGCGCGGTTCCTGCCCTATTTCACCGACGTCATCGTGCCTGACCTGCGGGTTGGCAAGACGGTACTGGTCGCCGCGCACGGCAACTCGCTGCGCGCCCTGGTGAAATACCTCGACGGCATGTCCGACGACGACATCACCGGCCTCAACATTCCGACCGGTATTCCGCTGCGCTACGACCTGGACGCCGACATGCGCCCGCTAGTGGCCGGGGGCCGCTACCTCGACCCGGATGCGGCGGCGGCCGGCGCGGCCGCGGTGGCCAGCCAAGGCGCGAAATAAGCGCCTGATCAGCGCAATCAGGCAAACACCGGGTGAACGGCCACCAAACACCTGTCTCGTGGCGTGTGACATGACCAATTTTGGCCTTGTGCTGCTGGGTTGGCGTTCACCGAATTTGTAAGCTTTTCACGTGACCGTGTACTCGGCCCTGTCACTGGCCGGGGTTTTGTTCGTTACGGCCCTGGCCGTCGGATTCACCGTCGGCGCCCGTTTGGCGCCGCGGGCGATCCAGCGACGGCAGCGAGTGACGGTCGAAGCGGCCGGAATCACCGTCGCGCAGATGCTGGAACGCATCGTTGCGCTGATGCCCCTGGGAGCAGCCGTCGTCGACCGGCACCGCGATGTGGTCTACCACAATGGCCGGGCCAAGGAGCTCGGCCTGGTTCGCGAGCGGCAGCTCGACGACGAGGCGTGGAAGGCGGCCCGCAAGACGCTTGCCGATGGCGCCGACGTCGAGTTCGACCTGTTGCCCGGCAAGCGTCAGGTGCCCGGACGCTCGGGTGTCTCGGTGCACGGACAGGCGCGACTGCTCAGCGAGCAAGACCGCCGGTTCGCCGTAGTCTTCGTCTACGACCACTCCGAATACGCCCGCATGGAGGCCACCCGGCGCGACTTCGTGGCCAACGTCAGCCACGAGCTCAAGACGCCGGTCGGAGCCATGTCGGTGCTCGCCGAGGCGTTGCTGTCGTCGGCGGACGACCCGGAGACGGTGCGCCGGTTCGGTGAGAAGGTGCTCCTCGAAGCCACCCGGCTGGGCAACATGGTCAGCGAGCTGATCGAGCTGTCCAGGCTGCAGGGTGCTGAGCGCATGCCGGACATGGGCGCCGTCGACGTCGACTCCGTTGTCTCCGAGGCGATTTCGCGCCACAAAGTGCCTGCCGAGAACGCCGACATCGTCGTGCGTACTGACGATGCCAGTGGCCTGCGAATGCACGGCGAACAAGCCCTGCTGGTCACCGCGCTGGCCAACCTGGTGTCCAACGCGATCGCCTACTCGCCGCGCGGTTCGCTGGTCTCGATAAGCCGGCGTCGCCGCGGCGACAACATCGAGATCTCGGTCACCGACCGGGGTATCGGGATCGATCGCAAAGACCAGGAGCGCGTCTTCGAGCGGTTTTTCCGCGCTGACAAGGCCCGCTCGCGAGCCACCGGCGGCACCGGCCTCGGACTGGCCATCGTCAAGCACGTCGCGGCCAACCACAACGGCAGCATCGGGCTGTGGAGCCAACTGGGCACGGGGTCGACGTTCACCCTGTCGATTCCGGCCTACGAGGGCGTCTACGAGCCACCTGTACTAGCACCAGAGCGCGAATTGCGCCCCATGAAGCCCCAACGGGAGCCCCAACGAGAGGAAGAACTACACCGATGAGCAGCGCGTACGACGATGCAGAGCGAAGCGATGAGGAGGAGTCGCGCTAATGAGCAGTGTGCTGACGATGGAGGAGTTGCGCTCGTGACGAGTGTTCTGATCGTGGAGGACGAAGAATCGCTGGCGGATCCGCTGGCGTTTTTGCTCCGTAAGGAGGGCTTTGAGGCCACCGTCGTAACTGACGGACAGTCGGCGCTGGCCGAGTTCGACCGCTCCGGCGCCGACATCGTGCTGCTTGACCTGATGTTGCCGGGTATGTCGGGCACCGATGTGTGCAAGCAACTTCGGTCGCGTTCCAGCGTGCCGGTGATCATGGTGACTGCGCGTGACAGCGAAATCGACAAAGTGGTCGGGCTCGAACTGGGCGCCGATGACTATGTCACCAAGCCGTATTCGGCACGCGAGCTGATCGCCCGGATTCGCGCGGTGCTGCGCCGTGGCGGTGACGACGACTCTGAGGTCACCGACGGCGTGCTGGAATCCGGTCCGGTACGCATGGACGTCGAGCGTCACGTCGTATCGGTCAACGGCGAGGCAATCACGTTGCCGCTCAAGGAGTTCGACCTGCTCGAATACCTGATGCGGAACAGCGGCCGGGTACTGACTCGTGGTCAGTTGATCGATCGGGTGTGGGGTGCCGACTACGTCGGCGACACCAAGACACTCGACGTGCACGTCAAGCGACTCCGGTCCAAGATCGAGTCCGACCCGGCCAACCCGATCCATCTGGTGACGGTGCGCGGACTGGGTTACAAGCTGGAGGGCTGACACGACGGCGGGCCGCTATTCGGCGGCCCGCGTTGCCGGGTGCACCGCTATGAGGCCCAAACCGCTGCGCCGCTTGCACATTGCGGCGAGTTCGGCGTAGGCCTTCTCGCCGAGCAACTCGGTGAGTTCGGGACCCATGCTCACCCACACCTGCTCGGCGCCGACATGGGCCGCCGGGTCACCGGTGCAGTACCAGTGCAGGTCGGCACCCCCGGCGCCCCAGCCGCGGCGGTCGTATTCGGTGACGGTGGTCTTGAGGATCTCGGTGCCGTCCGGCCGCGTCACCCATTCCTGGCTGCGGCGGATGGGCAATTGCCAGCAGACGTCGGGTTTCATCGTCAGCGGTTGCACGCCGAGTTTGATCGCCTTGGTGTGCAGTGCGCAACCCTGTCCGTTGGGGAAGTCGGGCCGGTTTAAGAAGATGCACGCGCCCTTGTATTTGCGGGTGCGGAATTGCTCTTCGCCCTCATGCTCGTCGAGTTCGAGATAACCCTTGCGGCCCAAGCCTTTTTCGCGGAATTGCCAATCGTCGTCGGTGAGCTTGGCCACAGCGTCGTCCAGGCGGGCCCGGTCGTCGTCGTCGGACAAGAACGCGCCGTGTGAGCAGCAGCCGTCGTCGGGACGGTCTTCGACGGTGCCCTGACATGCCGGCGTACCGAACACACAGGTCCAGCGCGACAGCAGCCAGGTCAGATCGGCGGCGATCAGGTGCTCGGGATTGTCAGGGTCGTAGAACTCCACCCACTCACGCGCGAAGTCCAATTCGACTTCACCGGGATGATCTGACTGCGCACTCGTCACAGTTTTCCACGGTAAACCAATCTGTCGCCGGGCGTCTCACCCGCGCCGCGAGATTCGTCCGGCTCCTTGTCGTGGCCGCTGCCCGGCACGCGTCGTCACCGGGCTACACCAATTGCCCGGTTCCTCCTCGCGCCGCTCGCGGCGCGCATCGTCACCGGGCTAGGTTGTGTCTCGTGCGCCTAGGTGTTCTCGATGTCGGCAGTAATACGGTCAACCTGCTAGTGGTGGATGCCCGCCGCGGCGGGCATCCGACGCCGATGAGCTCGACCAAGGCCACGCTGCGACTGGCCGAGTCGATCGACAATTCCGGCAAGATCACCCGCAAGGGCGCCGACAAGCTGATCGAGACGATCGAGGAGTTCGAGAAGATCGCCGACAGCTCCGGCTGCGCCGAACTTATGGCCTTCGCCACATCAGCCGTGCGCGACGCCAAGAACTCCGATGATGTGCTGAGCCGGGTCCGCAAAGAGACCGGTGTGCAGCTGCAGGTGCTGCGCGGTGTCGACGAATCGCGGCTGACTTTCCTGGCGGTTCGCCGCTGGTACGGGTGGAGCGCGGGGCGGATCATCAACCTCGACATCGGCGGCGGCTCGCTGGAGCTGTCCAACGGCGTCGACGAGGAGCCGGAAGTCGCGATGTCGCTGCCGTTGGGAGCGGGACGGCTGACCCGCGAATGGCTCAGCGACGACCCGCCCGGCCGGCGCCGGGTCGGGATGCTGCGCGATTGGCTGGACGCCGAACTGGCCGACGCCGCAGCCAAATTGCTCGACGCCGGCAGCCCCGATCTTGCGGTGGCAACCTCGAAGACGTTTCGTTCGCTGGCCCGGCTGACGGGCGCGGCGCCGTCAGCCGCGGGACCACGTGTTAAGAGAACGCTAACGGCGAATGGCCTCAGACAACTCATATCTTTCATCTCTAGGATGACGACCGCTGACCGTGCAGAACTGGAAGGGGTGAGCGCCGAGCGCGCGCCGCAAATTGTGGCGGGAGCTTTGGTCGCGGAGGCAAGTATGCGAGCGCTTTCGATAGAGACGGTGGACATTTGCCCGTGGGCGCTACGGGAGGGGCTCATTCTTCGCAAACTCGATAGCGAAGCCGACGGAACCGCCTTCGTAGAGACTTCCGTGCGGGATGCTGGTAACCAGCGAGCCGATCGGAATGGCGGCAAGAAATGACCGGACCAAACGACACCACCCGACCCATTTCGGTGGCCGAGTTGCTGGCCAAGAATGGCACGCTTGGCGCCCCCGCTCCGGCCCGGCGCCGCCGTCGCCGCGGAAATTCCGACGCGGTGACCGTGGCCGAATTGACCGGCGAGATCCCCATCATCGCCGACGACATGGAGTCCGAGGCGCCCGAGCACGGGGGTCCGGGGTCGCATATCCACCGGGCTCACGGAACCGCTCACGTCGACGACGAGGTTGCCGAAGCACCCGCTGAGGAGCCGGTCGAGAAGTCGTCGTACTGGTCTGAACCCGAGCCGCGCTGGCCGGAGTCGGCGCCGCCCCGTCCGCGCGAATCTGCGCCCGAGCAGCGCGAGGCGCGCCTCCAGCGCAGCGCCTACCCGCGCCCGGTGCGCGCCAACGGGCGGCCCGCTCCCGAACGCGTTGAGGCGCGCGACGACAAGTCGCCGGACCGGACCGGCGCCGAGGGCATGAAGCCCGACCCGCTCGAGGATTACGCGGGCATGTCGGTGGACGTGATGGACACCGAAGTCCGAGACGCCGAGCCCGTCATTGAAGACTCGGCGTACGTGCGCTCGTACCTGCAGTCCGCCGGCAACGACGTGGACTCGCGCGATGCGGGCTACCACGACATCGCCGACGTTGCCGAGGAAGAGGACTACCCCGACGACTATGACGGCGACTCGCGCAACTGGTCCCGGTCGGACAGCATGCGGGTCGGCGGAATGGTTGTGCTGCAATCGTTTTTGGCCGTCGCATTCGGCGCGGGGTTGTTCATCGCGTTCGATCAGCTGTGGCGGTGGAACAACATCGTCGCGCTGGTGCTCTCGGTGCTCGTCATCCTGGGCCTGGTGGTCGGTGTGCGGGTGGTGCGCAAGACCGAGGACATCGGCAGCACGCTGATCGCGGTGGCGGTGGGGGCACTGGTCACACTGGGGCCCTTAGCGCTGTTGCAATCCGGCTAGGCCGCAACAGAATCCACGTGCGCCCAGCTATCAACGTCGGTCTGTCGACGGCCTCGGTCTATCCAGAGAAGACCGAGGCCGCTTTCGAGTACGCAGCCAACCTCGGCTACGACGGCGTCGAGCTGATGGTGTGGGGCGAGTCGGTGAGCCAGGACATCGGCGCGGTAGCCAAACTCTCACGCCGCTACCGGATGCCGGTGCTGTCGGTGCATGCACCGTGCCTGCTGATCTCACAGCGGGTGTGGGGGGCCAATCCGATTCCCAAGCTGGATCGCAGCGTGCAGGCCGCCGAGAAGCTCGGCGCCCAGACCGTTGTCGTGCATCCGCCGTTCCGCTGGCAGCGGCGCTACGTCGAAGGCTTCACCGAGCAGGTCTCGGAGCTAGAGGCAGCCAGCGATGTGCTGGTGGCCGTGGAGAACATGTTCCCGTTCCGCGCCGACCGGTTCTTCGGTTCCGGCCAGACGATGGAGCGGATGCGCCGGCGCGGCGGCGGACCCGGGCCCGGTATCTCGGCGTTCTCCCCGTCCTACGACCCGCTGGACGGCGAGCACGCGCACTACACGCTGGACCTGTCGCACAGCGCGACCGCGGGCACCGACGCGCTGGATATGGCGGAGCGGATGGGCTCCGGCCTGGTCCACCTGCATCTGTGCGACGGCACCGGCCTGCCCGCCGACGAGCACCTGGCGCCTGGCCGCGGCAACCAGCCGACGGTCGAGGTCTGCCAGATGTTGGCCGCCGGCGACTTCGCCGGCCACGTCGTGCTGGAGGTGTCCACGTCGTCGGCGCGGTCAGCCCACGACCGCCAGGCCATCCTGGCCGAGTCGTTGCAATTCGCCCGCACGCACCTGCTGCGTTGACACCGCCGACGACGATGAACAGGGCAGTGCGATTCGAGATAGAGGCGAGGGGCGGCGCCATGACACCGCCGACGACGATGAACAGGGCAGTGCGATTCGAGATAGAGGCGAGGGGCGGCGCCACGAACCCCGAAGGACATTCGACACATTGACCGCGTTATTCACCGCCGCGATGGAGCTCCGCGAGATCGACTCAGACGGCGTGCACAACGTCTACGAGGGCGAACTGAACAAGCACTGGACGATCGGGCCCAAAGTGCACGGCGGGGCGATGGTGGCGTTGTGCGCCAACGCGGCGCGCACCGCCCACGGCGGACCCGTTGAGCCGGTTGCGATTTCGGCCAGCTTCCTGTCGGCACCCGATCCCGGCCCGATGCGGCTGCTGACGTCGATGCGCAAGCGCGGACGCCGGATCAGCGTCGTCGACGTCGAACTCATCCAGGGCAATCGCGCCGCCGTGCATGCCGTCATCACGCTCGGTGAGCCCGAGCACCTGGTGCCGCCGCTGCTGTCGGCCAACCCGGCGGTGGACCTGATGGATCCCGAGCCGCCCGACGATGTGGAGCCGATCGGTCGCGGCCACCGGCTGGCCGGGCTGGTCAACTTGTCTGAGGGCTGCGACGTGCGGCCGCTGATTTCATCGCTGGGCATCACCACCGACGGCCGGCCGCCCGTGATCCAGAACTGGGTGCGGCCGCGCGGCGTGGCACCCGATGTGTTGTTCGCGCTGATGTGCGGCGACGTGTCGGCCCCGGTGAGTTTCGCCGTGAACCGCACCGGCTGGGCGCCGACCGTGCAGCTCACCGCCTACCTGCGGGGGCTGCCGGCCGACGGCTGGCTACGGGTGGTCTGCACGTGCATGCAGATCGGTCAGGATTGGTTCGACGAAGACCACACCGTCGTCGACTCGGCGGGCCGCATCGTGGTGCAGAGCCGACAATTGGCGATGGTCCCCGCGCCCTGACGACAAAACCCGCGGGCGTCTGAGATGCTGGGCGGCATGGCTCGAATCGCGCTCGTCGGTGGCGGCAGCATGGGCGAAGCCTTGTTGTCCGGCTTGCTACGGGCCGGGCGGCAGGTCAAGGATCTGGTGGTCGCTGAGCGGATGCCGGACCGCGCCCGCTACCTCGCCGAAACGTACGGCGTGCTGGTCACATCGCTGCCTGACGCGGTGGAGAACGCGACGTTCGTCATTATCGCGGTCAAGCCCTCCGACGTCGGCTCGGTGGTCGGCGAGATCGGCAAGGTCGCCGCGGAAGCCGCCCACGACAGCCCGGATCAGGTGTTCATCACCGTCGCTGCCGGGGTCACGACGACCTACCTGGAATCCAAGCTGCTGGCCGGGACGCCGGTGGTCCGGGTGATGCCCAATGCGCCGGCGTTGGTCGGCGCAGGTATCAGCGCCATGGCCGCAGGCCGTTTTGCGACCCCTGAGCAGCTCAAGGAGGTCGCAGCGCTGTTCGACTCGGTAGGAGCGGTGCTGACGGTCCCCGAGGAGCACCTGGACGCTGTGACGGCCGTTTCCGGTTCGGGCCCGGCGTACTTCTTCTTGATGATCGAGGCGTTGGTGGACGCCGGGGTCGGGGTGGGGCTGAGTCGCGCGGTGTCCACCGAGTTGGTGGCGCAGACGATGGCCGGCTCGGCGGCGCTTTTGCTGGACCGGATGGAGCAGGACCGCGGAACGGGCAGCGACTCGCGGCGTGACCTGTCGCTGGACACCACCGCGGCGCGGCTGCGTTCGATTGTTACCTCGCCCGGGGGTACTACTGCGGCTGCGCTGCGGGAATTGGAAAAGCACGGTTTGCGGGCGGCTGTGGATGAGGC
>DASXJI010000107.1:0-1933 GCA_036497495.1 Mycobacterium sp. | reverse complement strand
GACGAGCAGCACTGGACGAGCCGTAGGTGCGGCGTGCCCTTTCGTCAGCGGGGACACGCTGCTCGCCGGCTCGAGCACGCCGCCGACGACGAATAGCGGCACCATTGCCACTGTTGAAGCCAGTGCCCCCACCTCGTATGCGTGCACCGCCGCGGCGCGCCCAACCATATGGACGGGCACTCTCGAGTGCGCGCAGCGGCGTCGCCGCCACCCCCCACATTCCCACGGGGTCGGACAGCAGCGTGCGCTGATCGGTCGTTTGATCAGCGTCCGCCACAGGTTCGTCGTTGATACTCATAAGGATTGAGCTCCTTCCCGCAGCAGCCCCACGATCCGAGCGTGGCGGAGGATACGACCCACGGCGATGTGCCCGTTGACAACGTCAATGACGGATTCGTGTGAGGCCGGTCAGCCTATTTCTGGTTGTTCGCGATCTGTAGGCCGCGCCTCGAGAAGCACAGCACCGCCACAGCGGTCGCTATAGCCCAGACGGCCGCCGCGATGCCGATGTGGACGAAACCCCGACTTTCGGGGCCCAATATCGGAGCGATGGCCTCCGGAACCTGACGCCAGAAGAAGTTGTGCTCGATGCCGCCGGTGGGGTCGGCGACGTAGTACAAGGCGTACGGCAGCACCAGGTGGGCAATCCACTTGATCGTGGTGCGTCGGTCTCGGCGGTGTTCCCAGCGATTGATCGGGCGCTCGCCGCCGACGGGAAACAGCACCGACACCAGGTTCCCTACCCCGAGCCAGGACACAATCGGCACCGCGACGTTGGGAATCGTCATTACGAGCCGTGCGGGTGTTTCGAGCCAGAGCGTCATGGCCGTCGCCGCAGCAAGGGTCGGCAGTCCGACGATCACGAGCAGCGCCAGGTTCTTCACCAGCAGCACGCGCCAGAGCGGAACGCCGTCGCGCAACGCCTTGCAAACCCGAATGTGGTCGGCGCCAAGCAGATTGGTGGTGGTGACGTCGGCCAGAATGAACGACGAGAAGTAGGTGCCGATGAGGATGACCCCGTCGTGGTGGCGGGGCAGATGCAAAGGCTGGACGAGCAACCACACCAGTGCCCCGATTAGGTTGGCGGCGACACCTGAGAGCCACGATCGCGGCGGCGTGAAGGCCCACCGAACCTCGGCGGCCACCGCCGAAACCAGGGCAAGTTGCAGACCCTGCGCGGCCTTTTCTGCGGCGGCTGGACGCGCAACGGCGGGACGGAAGGCCGGAATCATCCGACCCAGGATCGCGCCGGCCCGTCGTCGAGCGCATCCAGACCTCATTGGTTAAGTGACTGTTAGGGCGTCAGTACGACCGACCCGACAGTTCTGCGGCCCTCAAGATCGCGGTGGGCTTGAGCCGCGTCCTTGAGCGGATAGTGGGCTCTCACATTGACATTGACGGTACCGCTGGCAATCGCGTCGAATAGTTGGTTTGTGCGCCAGGCGAACTCGTCGCGGGTGCGGATGAAATGCAGTCGCGATGGGCGGGTGAGGTACACCGAGCCCGCGACGTTGAGTCGCTGCGGGTCCACCGGCGGCACCGGCCCACTGGCCGCACCGAACAACACGAGAGTGCCCCGGACTGCCAGGCTAGCAAGGCTGGCGTCGAACGTGGACTTGCCCACGCCGTCGTAGACGGCGGCAACGCCCGCGCTGCCCGTGAGTTCTCGGATGCTTGCCCCGAACTGCTGTGGGTCGTCGGGGTAGTCGAGCACATCTACCGCGCGGGCCTGCCGCGACAGCTGCGCCTTGTGCGCAGTCGAGGTGGTAGTGATGACGCGGGCGCCGAGGCTGGTTGCCCACTGGGTCAGGATCAAACCGACACCGCCGGCCCCGGCGTGCAACAGCACCGTGTTGCCCTCCTGCACATGAAATGCCGACTTGATCAGAAGGTGCGCCGTCATTCCTCTCAGGATCGCCGCAGCAGCGACGTC
>DASXJI010000106.1:0-9667 GCA_036497495.1 Mycobacterium sp. | reverse complement strand
GGCGCCACCATGGGTGCGATGAGCGCGGCGGCGTTGAGCAAGGCATCGCACGCCGGCGAAGACCTCACCGCCAAACTGCGCGACGCAGAGTTGCAGGCGTCCTACCGTTCCGCCGAGCACATGGGTTTTGACGAGCTGATCGATCCGCGCGAAACGCGCGACGCGCTCCTAGCGTCCTTGCGGCGAGGGTTATCGAGCCGTCAGGCCGCCGCCGAACCGGTGAGCCGGACCGTCATCATGCCCTGAGGTGTCAGCAAACGTAATTCTCGCCGGTGGCCCGGACGGTCACGTCGCTGATGTTGATGCCCCACGGCTGGTCGATGACATGTACCACGGCGTTTGCCAGGTCATCGGGAGTGATCAGCCAGTACTCCACGGAGTCCACGTCCATCTGTTCGGGTCGAAGCGCTCCGGTCTGCAAGTTGCCGGCATTTTCGAGGAACTGGGCGCCTTTCTGCCCCACGATCCCGATGACCGCCGCCTCGTTGACGACCCCGCCGGCGAGATTGGTTCCTAGAACGCCGGTCGGCTTGACCGTGGTCACCTTGATCTTGCCCTGGGCCTCGACCCGCAACGAATCCGACAGCACATCGACGGCCGCCTTGGTTGCGCTGTAGACGCCGGAACCCTCGGTACCGGCGTTGCCGTAGATGGACGAAATATTGACGACCTGGCCGAGGCCCTGCTTGATCATCGTGTCGTAGACGGCGGAGATGCCGTTCACGACACCTTTGATGTTGATGTCGATCGCCTTGTGCCACTTCTCCCATGCGCGTTCGTGATCGGCGAAAAACGCCAGCGGCATCACACCGGCGTTGTTCACGATCACGTCGATGCGACCGTAGGCGTCGACGGCGTGTTGGGCCGCCGCTTGGACCTGGGCCATGTCGGTGACGTCCGCCACGTGGGCAGTGCCTTCGAAGCCGGCGGCCCGGATCCCCTGGAATACCTCGTTCAGGGCGTCAGCGCTGACGTCGACGCCGACGACCTTCGCGCCACCGGCGGCACACTTCTCCGAAATCAACTTGCCAAACCCACTGGCTGCACCGGTCACGATAATGACCTTTTCCTTTACGTACTTCAGGTACTCCGCCATACCTTTTCCTATCAGGTCGCTGTGTACGCCGCGACGATGGGCTCGAGTTCCTCGGGCGTGGCGCCGTGCATGATGAGCGCGTCGGCCCCGTAGTCGAATTCCTTGCGGATCCGGTCGACACATTGCCGAGCCGACCCGGTCGCCGATGGCTCCAGCCACTCCTCGGGAATCAGTGTCGCGATGTGTTCGATCTGCTCAGGTGTGGCTTTGTGATCGATCCCGCCCGCGATCGACGTCACCACTGAGTCAGCCCGAAACCGTTGCAGTACAGCGGGGTCCCAGTCATTGGTCAGCACCAACAGGCCCCCGTAGCCCTGAAGATAGGTGGCGAGACGCGCTACGGTCTTCTTCAACCGCAGCTGTTCCGGGAGATGGTCGCCAACCGTGGCGAAACATGACCACACCCGCACGCTGTCGGGGTCGCGGCCGGCCTTCTCGGCGGCAGACTTCACGAATGTGACACTGCGCTGCAGCGTCTCCGGCGTGAAGTAGGTGTGCAAGATGACGTCATCGAACACCCTGCCGCCCAACGCCAGCGTGTTGGGCCCGAATGCCACCAGGGCGAGTCGGATGTCCTCGTTGAAATCCGGATCGAGAAAAAGAATGGGGTACTTGCCCATTGGGCCGTCGTGGTTGAAGATCACCTCGCCGTGCCAGAGTCGGCGCATGACCTGCGCCCAATCCTCCATCTGTGCGGTCGTCACCGCCGGAATGCCGAATGCCCCGTAGATCGCCGCGATCCCGCGCCCGACGCCGAGAGTGAAGCGGCCGCCGGACAACCGGTGCATCGTCGTCGCCCACGATCCGGTGATCAGCGGATGGCGGGTGTTGTGATTGGTTGCGGCGGTGGCGATCTGCATCCGGCTGGTGACCGCACACGCCGCACCAACCAGTGACGACGCCTCCTTGACGTTCCAGCGCTCGGAGATGAACGCCGTGCCGAAACCCAGCTCCTCGCCGCAGCGGGCCTCGTCCATCAAGGTGGCCGGACCCTCACCGCCGGCTCCAGCCAGCAGGTAATAACCCAATTCGTCGAGTGTCTCGGTCAACTCCAAACTCCTTGCTAACCTCGCCGGCTGTGCGGGGTGAGGTGCTCATTCAAACATTTCTACAGGGTCTCCACGTCGCGCAGGAATTGCTCGGTAACTCGCTGCACGCGCCGCGAGAAGATGTGACCGACGTGGCTGCCGTCATACCAGTACAGTTGGCCGCCCCACCGGTCCTGCAGCGCGATCGTGGGCTCGCGCATTGCCATCCGGTCGTGCCACGCGCCAACGATGAGCCGTCGCTCGGGCGGCGGCGCGGGGTCGACGGCCAGCGGATCGATGACCGAGGTCAGCTGTGAGACCACCGGGGATGCCAGCAACTCACGGAACACGTCTCTCGACGAACCCCAACGTCCCACGTGTCGCGCGATCATGGCGTTCAGTCCGAGGATGGGGGTGTACAGCCCAACCGCGTCGATGTCCCGCTGCAGGTGCGACACCAGCGCGGCCACCGGGGTGCCCATCGAAATCCCGGACACCACAACCGCGCTGGCTTGTGGACGGACCCATTTGACGACGGCTCGTACCTCCGACACCGCGCGCATCATGCCGGCGACATTGCCGAGCGGATCCATGTCAGGGTAGGCCGGCCATTCGCGACGTCGGCAGCCGTGGCCGGGCTGCACCGGCATCGCGACGTTGAATCCCAACTGGTGATGGATCCGTCCGATCCGCGTCAGCAGCAGGTCTTCGGTACCACCCTGGCCGGCACCGTGCACCCATACCAGCCATGGCCGGGGACCATCGGTGTGGCGGCACAGGTGTACCACGGCCCTCGCCGGGCCACCAAAACCCTGCGCCGCCAGCGTCTTCGGCAGCCCCGGATCGTGCTCGAACGTCAGCCGTTCGTACGTCAGACCGGCGATGCGCCGGCGTTGTGTCCTCTGCACCCGCAACGGCTCTGGGTCGGCGTGCGCACGATCGATACCCAGCGCCGACAACTCCTCGGCTGCCGCGGTGCACGCGTCCGGCGACCGGATCGCTTTTGGCGTTCCGCTTAGGAGCGAAAAGCCGGATAACACAAGCTCATCGAGCATCACCTCGCCGAACTGGCGCACACCGCGCGGCGTCGCCGGGGCCCACCCGGTCGACTCGTTGAGGCCGGCCACGGTGCGGGGCACAACCATGCCCAGCTCGCGGACCGCGTCGCGGGTTAAGCCCAGGCTGCGCGTCGCCAACGACATGCCGCTCACCTAGACCAGTTTGAAACCGGTGTAACCGGCGGCCGCGATTTCGTCGCAGCGACGCCGGTATTCAGGAATTCCGCCGGTGTAACCCATGTACATCCGTTTCTTGCCGGGCACGTTGCCACCGTTGTACCAGGAGTTGCATGACGGATGGACGAGAACGGTCGGCGCGACCAACGAGGTGGCGTGGTCGATCCAGTCCTGCTGCGCGGTGCACAGTGCCTCGATGGTGCGAATTCCGTTGGCGCGCAGGTGTGTGATGCAGTCGCAGATCCAGTCCACATGTTGTTCGAGCGCGGTGACGAAGTTGGTGGCCGCGCTCGGGCTGCCCGGGCCCTGGATGGTGAACAGGTTCGGGAAGCCGGCGACCGCCAGCCCCAGATAGGACAGCGGCCCCTCGGTGGCCCAGAATTCGCCGAGCGACAGTCCATCGCGTCCACGAATGTCGATGCGGCTCAACGCACCCGTCATTGCGTCGAACCCGGTGGCATAGACGATCACGTCGAGATCGTAAGCACGTTGGTCAGTGCGAATACCGGACAGGGTCACCGCGCGGATCGCTCCCTTGCGCAAATCGACGAGCGTCACGTTGTCGCGGTTGAAGGTTTCGTAGTAGCCCTGGTCGATGATCGGCCGCTTACAGGCGAACGGGTGGTCGGGCACCAGGGAGGCCGCCGTTTCGGGGTCCTCGACGATCCGCGCCACCGCCTCGCCATACAACGTTGCCGCCATCCGGTTGGCCTCGATGTCGAAGAAGATGTCGCCCCAATTCAGCGCGCCCATCACGCCATCCGCTTCGATGGCGCGCAATTGGTCGTCCCGTGACGCCGACTTCAACGGGGGCTTGCCAAGCATCCCGAGCAGCACCGAGAAGGCGCTCAGCCGCGCCGCGCCAACCGGGTGAGCCCGTTGGGCCGCTCGGATGTCGTCGTAGTGCGCTTTCAGATCGTCCAGCTCGCCGGGCTCGAACCGCCGCACCCGCCACGGCAGGGTGTAGGCCGGAGAGCGCTGAAACACATAGAGCTGCTCGGCTTCTCGGGCAACCACCGGGATGAGCTGGACACCGGTCGAGCCGGTACCGATGACGCCGACCCGACTTCCGGCAAGGTCGACACCGTCCTTCGGCCAGCGGCTGGTGAACAATGACGTTCCGGCGAAGGATGCCATCCCGGCAATGTCGGGTTCCAGCGGCGCCGACAAGATACCGGTCGCCGCGACGACGAGCGGGGACTTGAGAATCTCACCGGCTTCGGTGCGCACCGTCCAGTCCGCTGCCCGTTCGTCGAAGGTCATCGCGACGACCTTGGTACCGAACTGGATGTCGCGGCGAAGGTCGAGGCGGTCGGCAACGAAGTTCAGGTAGGCCTCCACCTCGGGCTGGGCCGGCATGGTCTCTGTCCACACCCATTCCTGCTGGATTTCCTCGGAGAAGCTGTACGAGTACTCTATGCTCTCGATGTCACACCGTGCACCGGGATAGCGGTTGTACAGCCAAGTGCCACCGACATTTTCGGCCATCTCCAACGCCCGGGTCCTGAGCCCGAGCTGACGCAGCCGATGCAGCGTGTACAGGCCGGAGAATCCGGCACCGATAACGAGCGCATCGAAGCGCAGCTCGCTATCAGGCATTGTCACCGGTGATTTGCTGGATGGTCCGGGTCAGGTGCAGCGTCTTGATCCGCCAAGTGCCGTCCTGCTTTTCGTAGGTCTCGTGGTAGTGGCCCGCGCCGTGCAGTTCGTTGCCGTTGCCGAAGATGATCCAGTCCTCCATTGCCCAAATGCCAGTGGCGGTCACGGGCGAGGTGAAGGTGATTTCCGGGGTATGGCAATGATGCATGGTGGCAGCATTCTCGAGACTGCCCAGCACCATGGGCACGAAGTTGTCGGCACCCTCCACCGCGGGGGCGGTCATCGGGTCCGCTCCGCCGGTGGACACCGCCATGTCCAGCTCGACCACCACGTCATCGCTGAACACGCTGCGCCACCCGTCGGCGTCCTTGGCATCGAGAAACCGGCAATAACGCGCTTTCAACTGCCGAATCGCTTCGAGCTCGTCTGCCACTTTCCAACGCCTTTCTCGACCTGGAATCCATACTGTAACGTATTTAGTATCGCCGCCACGAGTGCTTGAGGAGCCGGTGTGAAAGTTCCCTTCACCTGGTGGCCGCGGCTGCCCGGCGACTCATCCGACGTACCGAGCGGCGAGCTGCGCGACACCATCGAAAAGCATTTCCTGTCAACAGTCTTCGACGATCTTCAGATCTGGCGTTGCCAGAAGTACGTGGAAAATCCCGCCCTGTCCAAAGAGGACGCGAAAGGGTATGTGGCACTGCGTAAGTGGGCTACCCAGTTCTATGAAGTGCCGGCATGACCGCCAGCGACGATGCAGAGCGCAGCGATGAGAAGGAGCGGCGACATATGACGCGCCTGGCCGAGCTCGCGGCGCCCGGGCACACCGCGATCGTCACCCAGGAGTGCCAGGGCGCCGTCCTCGGCCCGAACGCGGGGCTGGCAGTGCTTGCCGAGGAGGCCCGCCGCGTTGCACTTCCCAACATCACCAGGCTGCTGCCGGCTGCTCGGGCGGCAGGCGTGCGGGTGGTGCATTGCGTGGTGCAGCGACGTCCCGACGGGCTCGGCTCCAATCACAACGCCAAGATCTTCTCCATCGGGCGCGGTGAGGTGAACATTCTTCCAGGCACGCCCGGAGCCGCGGTGCTGCCCGAATTAGGTCCCGAGCCAACCGATCTCGTCCTCAACAGATGGCACGGCGTCGGTCCGATGGGAGGTACCGACCTGGACGCCGTGCTGCGTAACCTCGGGGTGTCGACCATCGTGGTGGTCGGGGTGTCGCTGAATATCGCGATCCCCAACGTGGTGATGGACGCGGTCAACGCCGCCTACCGGGTCGTCGTACCGCGCGATGCCGTCGCCGGAATTCCCACCGAGTACGGCAATGCGATCATCGATAACACGCTGTCGCTGTTGGCGACAATCACCAGCACCGACGATCTGCTCCAGACGTGGGGCCAGCCTGATGAGGGGACTTTGTGACCGACGCCGCCGACACCGCGCCCGCAGCCCGCGGTGGATTTCCCGAGGTCAGGCCGGTGGAAGACGCACCCCCGGAGCTGGGCCGATTCGTCACCGCGATGCGCCGACTGCAGGATCTGACCGTCTCCACCAACCCGGACAGCTCACTGTGGGCTGACGCGGCCGCGCACCTGGAAAGCGCGTGCGCACTCTTGGACGGCCACCAGGTTCCGGAGACGCACGTCGTGGCGGGCCGGGTGCTGAGCATTCCCGGATTGGGCCATCCGCTGATGCCGCCGTGGACGGTGACCGACTCCGGGCGCGACGGTGTCACCATGACGGGACACTTCACCGAGGCTCATGTGGGCGGTAACCGGGCGGTGCACGGCGGCATGATTCCGCTGCTGTACGACTGGCTGCTCGGGATGACGGTGACCGCCGCGAACATCCGGCCCACCCGGACCGCCTTCCTGCACGTCGACTACCGCAAGATCACCCCGATCAACGAACCGCTGGAGGCTCGGGGCACGATCACCGAGATCGACGGCCGGAAAGTTTTCATCACCGCTACCATGACGGCAGCCGACGGCGCGGTACTCAGCGAAGCCAACGGCCTGATGGTTCGCTTACTACCGCACCAGCCGTGAGAGGCCTGATGTCCGACACCGCAGTCGAATTCACCGTGCCCGCCGTCGCCGCAGCCGTCGCGGCAACGATTCCGGACCGCGAGCTGATCATCCAGGGCGATCGACGCTACACCTACGCTGACATCGTCGGGCGGTCGAATCGTCTGGCCGCATACCTGCACTCGCGCGGGTTGGGTTGCCACACAGAGCGACCGGCGCTGGATGGCCACGAAGTCGGGCAGGATCTTCTCGGCCTGTATGCCTACAACGGCAACGAGTTCGTCGAGGCGTTGCTGGGCGCCTTCGCCGCCCGTGTCGCACCGTTCAACGTCAATTTCCGCTACGTCAAGAGCGAGTTGCAGTATCTACTCGCCGACTCGGGTGCAACGGCATTGATCTACCACGCCTGCTTCGCACCGCGAGTAGCCGAAGTGTTGCCTGGTCTTCCGCAGTTGCGGGTCCTGATTCAAATCGCCGACGATTCGGGCAACGCCTTGCTCTACGGCGCCGTGGACTACGAGACCGTCATCGGCTCGGATTCGCCGGAGCCGGCGCTGCAGCACTCCCCCGACGATTTGTACGTCCTGTATACCGGCGGCACCACCGGGATGCCGAAAGGTGTGCTGTGGCGGCAGCACGACATCTTCATGACGTCCTTCGGTGGGCGAAACATCATGACCGGTGAGCCCAGCAGCTCGCTGGACGAGATCGTGACGCGGCTGGCCGGGGGCAGCGCCGTCAAGCTGATGATCCTGCCGCCGTTGATCCACGGCGCGGCGCAGTGGAGCGTGATGACAGCGATCACGACAGGCCAGACCGTCGTCTTCCCTTCGGTTGTCGATCATTTGGACGCCGACGATGTGGTCCGCACCATCGAGCGGGAGAAAGTGATGACGGCGACAGTGGTCGGTGACGCGATGGCGCGGCCCCTGGTCGCCGCCATCGAGAAGGGCATCGCGGATGTGTCGTCGTTGGCCGTGGTGGCCAACGGCGGGGCGCTGCTGACTCCGTACATCAAGCAACGTCTGATCGAGGTTCTGCCGAACGTCATCGTCATCGACGGCGTCGGATCCTCGGAGACCGGTGGCCAGATGCACCACATGTCGACGTCGGCAGCCGTGTCGACGGGCATCTTCAATGCCGGGCCCGACACCGTCGTCGCCGCCGAGGACCGCGGCTCGATCCTTCAGCCCGGTCACGATGGCATGGGCTGGCTGGCTCAGCGCGGCTACGTACCACTGGGTTACAAGGGCGACGCCGCCAAGACAGCGGCCACCTTCCCGGTGATCGACGGCGTGCGTTACGCGGTACCTGGTGACCGGGCCCGCCACCGCACCGACGGCTGTGTCGAACTGCTGGGCCGCGATTCGGTGACAATCAACTCCGGCGGCGAAAAGATCTTCGTCGAAGAAGTCGAAACGGCCATCGCGTCGCATCCCGCGGTGACCGACGTGGTCGTCACCGGACGACCCAGCGAGCGGTGGGGCCAAGAAGTCGTCGCCGTCGTTGCACTCGCCGACGACGCGCAGGCCGAGGCTGCTGAGCTAATCGACCATGCCGCACAGACATTGGCGCGATACAAGCTCCCGAAGGCGATTGTGTTCCGGGACACGATCGAACGCAGTCCTGCCGGCAAGGCCGACTACCGGTGGGCCCGCGAGCAAGCGGTGAATGGAGCATAGGCATGAGTGCCGACGACGACGTGCGGGCCGCTCTACAACGCCACTGGGATGCTTCCGACGCGAACGACTTCGCCACGGAACACCAGATCTATCGAGCTGATGCGGTTCTCGACTATCCGCAATCGGGCGAGCGCATCCGAAGCCGAGCCAACATCCAGGCGTCACGCACCGCCCAGCCCAACCTCAAGCGGTTCACCGTGCGACGCATGCTCGGCAGCGGAAACCTCTGGGTCAGCGAACTCGTGATGACGTACGACGGAAAGCCCTCGTACGTGGTCAGCATCATGGAATTCGAGGGCGGCGAGGTGGTCCACGAATCGCAGTACTTCAGCGATCCGTTCGAGCCTGGACCATCTCGCACTCAATGGGTCGAAAAGATGGACTGAGCGCCTTCGCGGCAGCCAGTCAAATCCCGGACCAACGCATCAGAGCCTCGTGCAGTGCGACCAGTTCTCTTAGGGCTAGACCGACGATCTTGAACTTTACGAAGTACCCGTCGTCCAGGTCTACCCTCGAGTAGGCACGAGGAAAGGTATGCAATGTTCGCAGCGTTCGGATTCGAAACCATGGGCGTTGTCGTTGGAGACATATATTTCATTGACCCGACGCCGCTCGAAGGTCAAGAAACCCCGGAACGGGGAGTCAGATTGGAACTACGGCTGGTCGACCGTGCCGAGCCGCGGGGATCGATCTACGCGGGCGTCCCAATCGCTTTCACCCGCCCGGTGTGGCGGGTGGACCTTTTCGGGTCCACCGAGAGCCCGCCCGGGACGCTGGACCGGGCCCATCACCACCCCCGGTTCAACGGGTGGGAGCCCAGCCGCCGGAACTTCGTCCCCGAGCTGTCAGCCGACCCGCTGTCCTGGTTGGCCGGTGAGCTGGCCGACCCGGACGCCGTGCTGGCCCGGGCCGGTGTCGGCGCCGACGAAGTCAGCGACGCCGACAAGGCCGGACTCGCCGCGGCCGGCCCGGAGATTGTCGCGACGGTGAAACGGATGCT
>DASXJI010000105.1:0-3518 GCA_036497495.1 Mycobacterium sp. | reverse complement strand
GCATACGAGGTGGGGGCACTGGCTTCAACAGTGGCAATGGTGCCGCTATTCGTCGTCGGCGGCGTGCTCGAGCCGGCGAGCAGCGTGTCCCCGCTGACGAAAGGGCACGCCGCACCTACGGCTCGTCCAGTGCTGCTCGTCCACGGGTTCGGGGGTACGAGGTCCAGCTGGTCCGTGATCGCAAATGCGCTGAGCGATCGAGGGCATCATGGTCGACACGATCGCCTACAGCCCATTGGGAAATTCTGTAGAGCAGCTTGCCGACGAACTCGTCGCCGCGGTGCAGAGGACCCTGTCTCAAAGCGGTGCGGACAAAGTGCAACTGGTCGG
Source organism: Mycobacterium sp. (assembly GCA_036497495.1). Lineage (GTDB taxonomy): Bacteria > Actinomycetota > Actinomycetes > Mycobacteriales > Mycobacteriaceae > Mycobacterium. Next base: position 3,188 of record DASXJI010000105.1, on the reverse strand, counting down.
ACATAGTCTGGGCGGTGTCGTCATCGCCCAAGCCATCGCAGGCGGCGGCCTGGGCGGGCTGGTCGACACAGTCATTACCCTGGGCTCCCCGTTCGGGGGATCGCCCTGGGCGGCCCTGCAGCCGTTCGGGGATCTGCTCCGGGCACTGCGACAAGGTTCGCCTCAGTTGCGGCGGTTAGCCTCCGGTCCGGTACCCGTCGGCGTGCGGTGGTTGGCGGTTACCGCTGCACTGGACATCATCGTCCCGGGCCCGCGGTCGGTGCCTACCCACGCGGACGTGCAGACCATCACGGTCGATGGCATCGGCCATCTCGGCATGCTCATCCAGCGCTTGGAGGGGCGCCCGGGAGTGGGCTTGGAACCGGCGTTCGCAGGCCGTCGAGGAGAACGATGAGCATACGTTCCCAGGACTGTTCATCCGCGACGAGACCCAGACAGCGAGGTGTTGTGTGGACTGCCTTCGGGAGAAAGACGATATCGCTCCAGCTGATATCCGGGCGTAGGACGCCGGCACGCTGAGCCCGTTCGGTGAGCCGTTGGAACTGGGAGCGAAGACGCTGCTGACCCGCGGCCACCGCCGGCGGGAGCGTGGATTCGAGCGCCTCGGACAGTCCCGAGTTTTCTCTGGTCATCTGGGCTAGCGCATAAACGAACTCGTAGAAACCCGACCACGGGTCGGGGTTCTCCACTGCCCGCGTACCGGCTTCCTCCAATGTGGCGAACCGCTCGAGGAGGATCTGCTCGATCAAGGCTTCTTTAGTGGTGAACCGGCGATACAGCGTCGCGACGCCCACACCGGCCCGCTCGGCAATGTCCAAAGCGGCCACGGACAGTCCCTGCTCGGCGACGCAGCTGGCCGCGGCGTCGAGGAGCAACCGTCGGTTGCGGCGTGCGTCGGCGCGCTCACCGTGCCGCGAGTGTTCATCAGGTGATCCCACAACATAAGCGTACGCCACCCGTCCGTTTATGATACGCTCCACGAAACGGACGCTTCTCGTCCGTTTCGTGGAGTAGGTCACCGTAGTCTGACGTGACGATTGATGAGGATGCAGTGGACGGACTTTTAACCGACGAGGAATTTGCTGCCGAATTCGACGAGAACCGCGACGATGGCACGTTGTACACCAAGTATCGCCGGCTCGCCGCCGAACAGGCCGCCCTGCGCCGGCTCGCCACGCTCGTCGCGCGCGACGTTGAACCGTTGGAGGTATTTGGCGCGGTGGTCGACGAGATGCTCCGATGCGTGCCTGCGGACACCGCCGCATTGTGGCGCTTCGAATCGGATCGCGAGATCACCCTCGTGGCCGCCGCTGGCGATCCTGAGGCGCAGGCGAGATGGCCGGTGGGCACCCGAACTCCGGTGGAAGGCAACACCCTCGCAACGTTGGTGCAACGCACCGGCCGGCCCGCACGGATCGACAGCTACGACAACGTCGCCGGGTCGATCGCCGCTCGCGTGCGCGCGGTAGGCGTGAGCGCGGCGGTGGGGGTGCCCATCGTCGTTGATGGACGCGTGTGGGGCCTGGCGGCTCTGGGTTCCCAGCAGCTTCGCCCTATGCCAGCCGACACCGAGGTCCACATCAGCCGCTTCGCCGAACTGATCGCCACTGCACTGGTGGCCGGTTATCGCGACGAGCAGAAACGGCAGCTCCTCGCTAAGGCGTCACGACGTTCGGATCGGGTTGACGCGCTGCTTGAGGGACGAGCTCTCGACGATTGGTGTCTGTGGCAGGTCGCCGGCCATCTTCGGCTGCCGATCACTGGTCCTTTTGTGGTCATCGCCGCCCACATTCCCAGCGCGGGTGATGAGCCGCTACCCGAGATCGAATCGAAGCTGCGCAGCCTCGACATATTTTCAGTGTGGCGGCTGCTGCCTGACTTGCAGGTCGGAATCGTGCACGTCAAGTCCAACCACAAACTCGACAGGGTTGTTGCCTTGGTGTCGCGGATGACGACGGTGCGGGTGGGCGTCAGTGCGGCCTTCAAGGATCTGCGCGATACGCCACGAGCCCTGCACGTCGCAAGAGTGATGTTGCGCGGCCCGACCGACTCCACCTCCTCAGTCGCTGTGTTCGACGGCTCCATCCTGGCCACCGCTGCCGTCAGCGCGCCGCAGGTGATGGTCCAAGCGGTCGGCGCTGTGTTGGACGGTTTTGGCGATCTTCCCGACGCGGACCGGGAGATTCTTTTTGCAACGTTTCGGGTGTGGCTGGACAACGATGCGTCGGTGTGCGGTGCGGCTGAGGTTCTCATTTGCCACCCCAACACCGTCCGCCACCGCTTGCGCCGAATCGAGAAACACACCGGCCGATCCCTCTCACGGCCAAGGGATGTCGCCGAACTGTGTCTGGCGTTCGAAGTATACCGCCGTCTGATGTAGCCGAAACCCATCGACACTGTGGACGAGCGGAGAGCATCGATGCGGTGCTGAAATTCCAGGTTCGCGAGGACGAGCTGCTCACCCGACTGACGCGCCGCGCCCGCGCCGACGACACCGATGAGCTCATCCGACATCGGTTCAACGTGTACCGAGAGCAAACCGAGACGGTGATGCGCTGCTACCGCAAGGAACTCATAACCATCGACGGAGTGGGCGCCATCGATGGAGTCTTCACACGGGTGCTACGAGCCTTACGGCGATAACCACCGATCCGAAACCAGCAGGGAGTTTAGCCATGAAGGAGATATTTTGGTAATGCGCGCCGTCAACACCGACGCCCGGGTACAACCGACACTCGGATGATGATTACCGCCGAGCAGATCGCCCCACGCCGCACCGTCGCATGCCCCGCCCACCATCTCGGGCCGGGGATGGCATGACAAGGCCGCTGCGCGTCGGAGTCATCGGCGCCAACCCGAATCGCAGCTGGGCCAAGGATTCCCACATCCCGGCGCTGCGCAGCCTCGAGAATGTGCAGCTGGCGGCGGTGGCGACCACCAGCCGAGCCAGCGCCGACGCCGCCGCGGCGGCGTTTGGCGTCCGCGCGGCCTACGACGATCCCCGCGCCCTGATCACGACGCCCGACATCGACATCGTCTCGGTGTGCGTCAGGGTGCCCTATCACCGCGACCTGGTTCTGGCGGCGCTTGCGGCGCAAAAGCACGTGTATTGCGAGTGGCCGCTCGGGCGTGACCGCGGCGAAGCCGCCGAGATGGCCGCCGCCGCGGGGACCCGCGCGGTCCACGTG
>DASXJI010000104.1:0-5819 GCA_036497495.1 Mycobacterium sp. | reverse complement strand
CCGACCCCGCCCTCGACACGGCTCACGATGTCGTCGGATTCGTCCGTCACGCGTGTGGTCTCCCTCGGTGAATGCCTTTGAAGAATCCTCGTCAACTGCGGGTCGGGGCCTGAGGAGCAATCTAGATCGTTACCCCGGCCGGGGTGCCCGGCGGGTAAGGTTTATCCGGAGTAGCACCGGCCGCACATTCGGGTAAATCTTCCGCCGGGAACCCGGCTGGACTACCGTTCGTTGATCACTTGTTCGCACAGCTCGAAGACACAGCTCACGAGAGGAACCGACGGTGCGGGAGACTAGCAACCCGGTATTTCGCTCGCTGCCCAAGCAGCGCGGCGGATACGCGCAGTTTGGCAGTGGCGTCGCGGGAGCCGCGACGCAATACGGGCATCAGGCGGACCCCTATGCCCCCTACACCGACCAGCGGGCAGGCGTTTCCCGCCCGCTGACCATCGACGATGTCGTCACAAAGACCGGGACCACCCTGGCGGTGCTGTCGGCCGTCGCCGCCGTCTCCTACTTCATGGTGGCGGGCAACCACGCACTGGCTGGCCCGTTCACCTTCATCGGTGCCTTCGGTGGTCTGGCCATGGTGCTGGTCGCCACCTTCCTTCGTAAGCAGGACAACCCGGCGATCGTGTTGACCTACGCCGCCCTGGAGGGGTTGTTCCTCGGGGCGATCTCCTTCTTGCTGGCGAACTACTCGGTGTCGAGCACCAGCGCCGGCGCGATGATCGGAGAGGCGATCCTGGGCACCCTCGGGGTGTTCATCGGGATGCTCGTCGTCTACAAGACCGGCGCCATCCGGGTCACCCCTAAGTTCACCCGGATGCTGGTCGCCGGCATGTTCGGTGTGCTGGCCCTGATGTTGGGCAACCTGGTGCTGGGCATGTTCGGCGTCGGCCACGGCGAGGGCATGGGTCTGCGCAGCGGCGGCCCGCTGGCCATCATCTTCTCGCTGGTCTGCATCGCCCTGGCGGCGTTCAGCTTCCTGATCGATTTCGACGCCGCCGACCAGATGATCCGTGCCGGGGCGCCGGAGAAGGCCGCCTGGGGTATCGCGTTGGGCCTGACCGTGACTCTGGTCTGGCTCTACATCGAGATCCTGCGCCTGCTCAGTTATCTGCAGAACGATTAGCGCTTGACCCAAAAAAGCCGGCACGTGCGCAACGTGCCGGCTTTTTTGTACTCCGCACAAGTGCCGCGGCCGGTTCGGTTTAGCCGGACAGTCCGTTCTTGATGGCCGTGTCTTGCGTTTGCCCGAGTTCGGTGACGAAATCCGGTGGCGGCAGCATGTCGGGAGGGCCGACAAAGTTCAGCGTGGCGAACGCCTTGCCCTCGGTGAACAGCAACGTCATGACTCCTTTGGAGCCGTCCGGTGCGTTGCCCGAGACTGTGGTACCGCCAGTTCCAACGGCAGCCGGTCCGGGTGTTCCCCGGACGGAATCACCCAGCTTCGCCTTGGCGGCCTCCAGTGCGCTTGTCGCCGCAACAGGATCACCAAAAACGAGGATGGTGTCGTGGATCTGGCGAGTTTTGTCGTCGTTGCTGAACGTCGTATCCACCCCGGCCTGGCCATTCGGGTTCGGTGTTATCGGCCCGGCGGTGAAGGCCATCGGCGTCTGGATGTCACTGGCCTGGATCAGCAGTCGGGTGTAGTCGCCAGACTGGGCTTGCGCCGAACTCGCCGCCGAGCTGTGGCTTGCCGTGGCCGCGGCTGCTGACGTCGACGAGGCCGTCGGTGACTTCGGATTGCTCCTGCAACCGGCCGCCGAAACTGACGTGACTGCCACCGCGGCCGTCACTAGTGCCATTGTTCTCAGGGAAACATTCATCGCGCCGCTCCTCTTCGACCGAGTTGGACTCGGATGCGTAGGCCACCGGGCGGCAGCTGGCAAACCGTAACCCAGTCCGGGTGATTCCATGCCCGAACCGTGCGGTTACGCCAGTTTTGGCGGCAAAACAGCAGACGCGTGCTGCGGTGTCAGCCCAGCCGCTCGATGACCAACGCCATGCCCTGACCGCCGCCGACGCACATGGTCTCCAGACCGAACGTCTTGTCGTGGGTCTGCAGGTTGTTGAGCAGCGTGGTGGCGATCCGGGCGCCGGTCATGCCGAACGGGTGGCCCAGCGCGATGGCGCCGCCGGACACGTTCAGCTTGTCCTCGTCGATGCCCAGCTCACGGGCCGAGCCGAGCACCTGCACCGCGAAGGCCTCGTTGATCTCGAACAGGTCGATGTCCTTGACGGACAGGCCGGCCCGCTCCAGGGCCTTTTTGCTCGCCTCGATCGGGCCCAGGCCCATGATCTCCGGGGACAGGCCGCTCACTCCGGTGGACACAATGCGGGCCAGCGGCTTGAGGCCGAGTTCCTTGGCTTTGATGTCGCTGGTGATCACCACCGCGGCGGCGCCGTCGTTGAGTGGGCAGGCGTTGCCCGCGGTGACCGTCCCGTTGGGGCGGAAGACCGGCTTGAGTTCGCTGATCTTCTCGTAGGTGGTGCCGGCCCGCGGCCCGTCGTCGGTGCTGACCGTGTTGCCGTCGGGGAGCTTCACCGGGACGATCTCACGCTCGAAGAAGCCGCTCTTGATGGCTTCCTCGGCGCGGTTCTGGCTGCGCACACCCCAGTGGTCCTGGTCCTCGCGGCTGATCCCGGTGAGGATGGCGACGTTCTCGGCCGTCTGACCCATGGCGATGTAGACGTCGGGAATGCCGTGGTCTTTACGCGGGTCGTGCCAGTCGGTGGCGCCCTCGGCGGCGCTAGCCGTCCGCTCGGCGGCCTCGTCGAACAGCGGGTTCTTAGTGTCCGGCAAGGAATCCGAGCTGCCCTTGACGAAGCGCGACACAGTCTCGACGCCCGCCGAGATGAACGCGTCACCCTCGCCGGCCTTGATCGCGTGGAAGGCCATCCGGATGGTCTGCAGCGACGACGAACAGTAGCGGTTGACGGTGGTGCCCGGCAGGAAGTCGTAGCCGAGTTCGACGGCGACCACGCGGGCCATGTTGAACCCCTGCTCGCCGCCGGGCAGGCCGCAGCCCAGGATCAGATCGTCGATCTGGTGGGGGTTGAGCTCCGGCACCTTGTCGAGTGCGGCGTGCACCATCTGCGCCGCGAGGTCGTCGGGCCGCATGCTGACCAGCGACCCCTTCATGGCGCGACCGATCGGTGAACGGGCAGTTGAAACAATGACGGCTTCCGGCATGTCGGCTCCATCTCCTGCGGTGTGGTCTGGACCCGAATCTAGCCTTGCGAGGAAGCGACTCGCTTAGCCGGGGGCAGATACCACGATCGGCGCCGGTACCCCGGTGGTGGGTCGCCGCCACAGTCGCGAGATCAGCCTGAGCAACAAGTTGCCGGGACCGGCCTCGGTGCCGGACGCCGAGGAGAGGGCCGGCTCACCGGCCCAATGGCCGAGCGCCTGGCACAGCGCCGGCAGCAGCTGGCTCGCGGCCAGCGCGTAGCCGGCCGCCGACGGGTGGAACTGGTCATCGGACAACATCCGTTCGGGGGCATGCTTGAACTCGTCGTTGACCAGCGAGGCCAGCGGCACCGGCACACCACCGGCGGACCGGACGGCGCCGGACTGTGCCCGCGCCAGCCGCAGTCCCAGGGTGCGCACGGTCCATCGCAGCGGCTGTGGGATGGCCTTGACGACACCGAAATCGGGGCAGGTGGCGACGACGACCTCGGCGCCGCTGGCTTTCAACCGTCGCACCGCCGCGCCCAGCCTGCGCGACGAGGCGCCGATTCCGTTCAGTTTGGTGACATCGTTGGCGCCGATCAGGATGACGGCCGCATCGGGCGGTGGCCCGGCGATGAACATCGCGTCGACCTGTCCGGACAGACCCTTGGAGGTGGCTCCCACAATCGCCTTGGTGCTCAACCGGACACGTTTGCCGGTTTGCTCAGCCAATCCGCGGGCGATCAGCACGCCGGGAACTTCGTCGGCGATCCGGCAGCCGTACCCGGTAGCCGTCGAGTCACCGAAGATCATCAGGTGCAGGTCGACGTCCATCCCGCGCTGCCAGCGCTGCACCGGGCCGCCGCCCGGGGTGTAGACACCGTCGGCCCGCGGCGGTACGTCCCACGACTTAGGGATGACGCTGCGCGCCTTGGCGGCCTGGCTGATCAGCAGATTGCGCGCCCCCACATAGGCGGTGCCGGTCGATGCCAGCGCGCCTGCCGCGGCCAGCGCCGTGATCGAACCTCGCGGTGCGCGTCGTACCACGCAAACAGTTTATGTCCCGAACCGCTGGCCCCTCAGGACCCCGGCTCTCGCCCATTACGGGTCAGAGCATTCTTGGTATCGAATCAGACTCTTTGATTGTTGAAGTTCTTTAAAGTGTCAAGCTAAGTTCACGAAGTTGGCTGAAAATGCTTCTTCCGCTGCTTCGTCGACATGTCATCGCACTACAACGGCGTAGGAGTGTTGAGCATGACCGCACCGAGCAAGGTTTCGGGCGCGCCCCGGACCTCAGTTCGTGCCCGTGATGTGTTGCGGGCCCGCAGATTTCCGGTCAACGATGGCGTGCCGGTCGAGGTCGTCGAGAGCGGACCCAGCCTCCCTGGGATGGTTGCGTCGTTGGCTTGCCGCCTCACGATCCGCCCCGCTTTGGGCGTGGTCAGCTACATCCCGCACGTCCCATTTCCGTTCGGCATCATCGACTTCGCGTCCCGGATGCTGCTGCCCGGGCCCGGAACAGTCCGCAGCACGGTCGAGTTGCCGCACTGCACGGCCCAGCTGGTCCGCGCGCCCGGCGTGCTGCCCGCCGACGGCAAGCGACGGGTGGTGCTCTATCTGCACGGTGGCGCCTTTCTGACGTGCGGGGTGAACTCGCACAGCCGAATCGTCAACGCGCTGTCGAAGTTTGCCGACTCTCCGGTGCTGGTGGTCAACTACCGGCTCATCCCGAAGCACTCGGTCGGCCAGGCGTTGGACGATTGCCACGACGCCTACCGCTGGCTGCGCCTGCGCGGATATCAGCCGGACCAGATCGTGGTGGCCGGCGATTCGGCCGGCGGGTATCTGGCTCTTGCTCTGGCGCAACGGCTTCAACGGGTACACGAAGAGCCGGCCGCACTGGTCGCAATCTCCCCGCTGCTGGAGCTGGCCAAGCAACCCAAGCAGTCGCACCCGAACATCAAGACCGATGCGATGTTCCCCGCCAAGGCATTCGACGCGTTGTTCACTTTGGTCGCCAAGGCTGCCCGCAAGCACGTCGTGGACGGCAAGCCGGAACAGCTCTACGAGCCGCTCGACCACGTCGCGCCCGGGTTGCCCCGGACGCTGATCCACGTGTCCGGGTCAGAGGTACTGCTGCATGACGCCCGCGCGGCGGCCAGCGCACTCGCCGCCGCGGGAGTGCCGACCGAGGTGCGAGTCTGGCCGGGTCAGATTCACGACTTCCAGCTCGGTGCGCCGCTGATTCCCGAGGCGACGCGGTCGCTGCGGCAGATCGGCGAGTACATCCGCGAAGCCACCGGCTAGGCGCAGGCTGATTCGTCCAGCCGGCCCGCTGGGCGGACCGCGTTGTCACCGGCGGCCGCTGCGCGCCGCCGAGCAGCACCTGAGACGATCTACTCATGCGGATCGCGCGACATATCAGTGAACTGATCGGAAATACTCCACTGGTTCAGCTGAACTCGGTCGTGCCGCCGGGTTCGGGCCGGGTGGTGGCCAAGGTCGAGTACCTGAGCCCCGGGATGAGCAGCAAGGACCGGATCGCGGTGAAGATGATCGACGCCGCCGAGGCCAGCGGAGAGCTCAAACCGGGCGGCACCATCGTCGAACCGACGTCGGGCAACACCGGTGTCGGCCTGGC
>DASXJI010000103.1:0-4351 GCA_036497495.1 Mycobacterium sp. | reverse complement strand
GGCCGCCACCGCCGCCCCTTCGGCCGCCTCGCGGCCGAACCCCGTGTCGACGTGGATTATTACCACCGCCGAACCCTTGCCAAGACCTTCGGCGGCAAGGGTTTCGAGCACGGTGGCGAGATAGCGGTATGCGGGAGACTCCACGTTGACGACACCCGGATACGCCGGCCGCGCCAGCCGGGCGGTCGCGCCACCGTGGTTCCAGACGACCCCTTTGCTGGCGGCCGCGGCCGCCAGCGCCGGCCCCGAACCGTAGGGCCCGAACACCAGGTCGGGCCGGCTACCCTCGGCGGCCCGTATCGCGGACACCGCGGAGGGGTAAGCGTCGATCACCTCCAGACTTACCCCGGAACGCTCAGCCCACAGAGCGAGGGCGCCTGCCCCTGCTTTCCCGAATCTGGCCAGCGGTCCCGACAGTGGGGTAACCAGGACGGCGCGAGCTGCCACGCCCCCAACTTAAGCGTGTCGAACAACCGCCCACTTCCCGGGGCCGTACCGATCGTGACATCCACTGCAGTTCAACACCGTTGCCGGGTGTGCGCGCCTAGAACGGATCGTGCGTCGCTTCGCTGAGGCCGCCACCGGCGGCGCCAACTTCGCCGGAGACCATCCTCCACCACGGTTTGATGTAGCGGTGTTTGCCGTGCGGATCGAAGTAGCGGCTTGTCAGCTCTTGTGCTCCCACGTCGACCACGTTTTGGAAGCCGCGCGAGGCAAGGAATGCGGCCGCTTGGCCCTCGTCGATCCCGAAAGCGAGTGGCTCACTGGTCCGGCTCATTTTGGCGAACTCGTTCGCCGCTCCACGCAGCGTGCAGGTGCCCTCCACCACGGAGCGCAGTATGTAATCGAACACGATCGCGCTGCCCGCCGCACTGGCCATCACAAAGCCCAGAACACCATCAACCGCCTCCAGGTCGAGGTAGGGCGTTACGCCTTCCCACAGAAACACCGTCGGGCGCGTGGTGCGGTAGCCGCACCCCAGCAGCTTGTCGGCAAGGTTGTCCACCGTGAAGTCCACCGGAACGTAGGCCAGGTTGGCCGGGATCTCACCGATGAGGGCACGGACCTTGGCCTGCTTCGCCGCGGACGTGGCAGGATGATCCACCTCGAACACCTGCACACCACCCAGCCGATCGGCAAACCGGTGGGGCCGCGAATCGTAGCCGGCTCCCAGTATCACCAGCTGCGCAGCCCCGTCCGCCAGCCGTTGCTGCAAGAGATCGTCGAAATAACGAGTACGAGCGATGACATAGTAATGATGCCCGGCGAAGCGCCGTTCGATCAGTCCCTCGACTACATCCCGAAACAGCCTGCGCCACAGCAGCATTCGATATTTCGGGCCGAGAAATCGTTCCGCCAACGGATCGCAGCAGATCCGCTCGGCGGCAGGCTTGCGCGTCTCAATCGCTCGCGATAGCGCCATCTGCTCCGCGGTGGTACTAGAGCGAGTCGCCTTCATAGGGCTCGATGATAATTTGATCAGCGTTGCTCAGCTGATGGTACGGGCGCACAATTGAGGTGTCCGTCTGTCACCTGGAGAAGTGCGATGAGCGAGCAACTGTACGACTTTTTCGGCGAGATGTTCCAGCGGTACTTCAGACCCGCCATCGATGCATATCCGCGAATGGGTAGAGCACTCGTCGGAAGGTTACTCACGCTGACGGACGACGTGCCCGACAAGTTGGCACAGACCCGTTGCGCCGCAACGGCATGGGCCAAAGCCGAGACCCCGAACGCCAGGATCACCTCGGAACTCTTCGTGATCACCCAACACGGACTGATGTATGCCGCCGGGTTGAACGAGTCGCGCCGGGCGCTGTATTACCTCGCCACGCCGCCCGCATTGTTCGATCCGTTCGTCGATCAGGTCGAAACCGCCGAACTGCGTGAGGGCACGGTAGCCGCGGTGGACAGCCGGTTCGGCCGTGACCTCGCATCCGCGCATCCGATGGACGCCGCGCTGCGCCGGATTCTCGATGAGCACCTGGCGCTGCGGGTGAATCTGCCCGCGTAGCTATTTCTTCGCCGCGGTCTTCTTGGCCGGCCGACACATGTGCGCGGACAGCAATTCGCGATGGTCGGCGGCGAGATGCGTTGGTCGGACTCGTTTTACTTTGCTTCACCCGGACAGGTGTAGGCTCAAAGCACGGATCCACGGCAGACTAAGGTCGGACCGGAAGAGAAGATTCCTCCTCTCGGCTGTGGCGTTTAGCACGAGCACTAGGCACCCACGCGAAGCAAAGCCCATCAACTGGGCACAGCGCGGTGGGCTTGCGTGCAGGCCGGGAAACTGTGTCCTGACGCCGAGGCCACATTTCACCGCGCCATCATGCACGCTTGGTAACCGAGAGGTTTGTGCTTCGGACGGCGCTCCCTTCGTCAGGAGCGCCGTCCGACCCGTGTGTGCCGAACTCCCGGAGCCGGTAGCGGTCCGTTCGTGACCTGCAACGGCTAGGTTCCGTTGTTCGGTCCGCCCGAGTTCTGCCCGGACACATCGGTGATCGGGAAGTTGGGCATCGGCGCCGGCGACGGCGTGTCGGGCAGCGACGGAATCTCCGAGGCGGGGATGTCGTGCAGGTCGTTGGCCGGTGGCCCGTTCTCGCGGCCGCCGTAGACGCTGCCCGGGGCGCGCTGCCCGAGCAGCTGGCTGACCGTGACGAGGTGGTAGTCGTTGGCCTTGAGCACCGGGATGAACTGCTCGACGAGGTCGACCGTGCTGGAGTAGGTGTCGTGCAGCAACACCACCGAACCCGGCTTGATCTGAGTCATCAGCAGGAGCCGGCTGGCCGCGGTGTTGGAGTCGTTGATCCAGTCGTAAGGGATGACGTCCCAGAGGATTCCGGCCAAGCCGGCCTTTCTGGCCTGCTCGTTGACCGCCGCATCGGTCAACCCGCCGGGCGGCCGCCACAACTTCGGCGTCACACCGGTGGCCGCGGCGATGGCGTCGTTGGTCCGCGACAGCTGACCGGGGACGTCTTCGGGCGGCAGCGTCGTCATGTTGGGGTGTTCCCAGGTGTGGTTGCCCAGTTCCATGCCCGCCTCGACAACCCGTTTGGCGCCCGCCGGGTTGGCCGCGACCTTGTTGCCGATCTCGAAGAACGTCGCCTTGGCCTTGTTCGCGGCCAGGATGCTCAGTAGCCGGTCGGTATACGGGGTGGGGCCGTCATCGAACGTCAACGCGACGCACTTGACCTGTGCGCAGTCCACGACGTCGTTGGCGTGTGCGAACCGGACGTGACCGGTGAATGCCCCGATCCCGACGATGGCGGCAGCCGCCGCCGCGCCTGCGACGGTGCGCCAGTACCGCCAGGCTTGGTTGTCCGGTCGTTTCGACACGGCCGCAGCTTACCGGCGGCGAAGGCCCGCCCGATTACAGCGGTACGCCGCTGATCTCCTCGAGCATCTCGGTGACCAGCGCCGCGATCGGCGAACGCTCGCTGCGCAGCAGCGTGATGTGCGCGAACAGCGGGTGGCCCTTGAGTTTCTCGACCACCGCGGCGACGCCGTCGTGCCGGCCCACCCGCAGGTTGTCGCGCTGAGCGACGTCGTGGGTCAACACCACCCGCGATCCCGCGCCCAGCCGGGACAGCACGGTCAGCAGTACGTTTCGTTCCAGGGACTGCGCTTCGTCGACGATGACGAACGAGTCGTGCAGCGAGCGACCGCGGATGTGGGTCAGCGGCAGCACCTCGAGCATGCCGCGGGAGAGCACCTCTTCGAGCACCGCGGGGCTGGCCAGACCTTCGAGGGTGTCGAAGACCGCCTGGGCCCACGGGCCCATCTTCTCGCTCTCGCTACCGGGCAGATACCCCAGCTCCTGGCCGCCGACCGCGTAGAGCGGGCGGAACACGACTACCTTTCGCTGCGTGCGTCGCTCCAGCACGGCTTCCAGCCCGGCGCACAGCGCCAGCGCCGACTTGCCGGTGCCGGCCTTGCCGCCCAGCGACACGATGCCCACCGACTCGTCGAGCAGCAGATCCAGGGCCACCCGCTGTTCGGCGGAGCGTCCGCGCAGCCCGAAAACCTCACGGTCGCCGCGGACCAGCTGGACCCGCTTGTGCGCGTTCACCCGGCCGAGCGCATGGGAGCTGCCAGCCAGTAGCCGAATGCCTGTGTGGCACGGCAGGTCTCGCGCAGCCTCCAGGTCAACCTCGCCGTCGGCGAACAACGCGTCGATGTCGTCGGCGCTGGTCTCCATTTCCGTCATCCCGGTCCAGCCGGAGACGACGACGTCCTGCGCGTGGTACTCGTCGGCGAGCAAGCCCACGGCGCCCGCTTTGACGCGCAGCGGAATGTCCTTGCTGACCAACGTGACTCGCTTGCCTTCCGCGGCGAGGTTGGCGGCACAGCA
>DASXJI010000102.1:0-5648 GCA_036497495.1 Mycobacterium sp. | reverse complement strand
GCACCGTAGTGGCATGCGCTGCGCGCCACCAGTCCGCCCATCGAATGGCCGACCAGGACGAGCTCGGTGATGGGGACCGGCCACTGGTCATTCAACAGCTCGAGAATCTCGGCAAGCGTGCGGCCATTGACCGACACATGCTGTTCGTGAGCACCGACGACGCCTCGCCTGCCAGATCGCCGACGGCGCGGATGTCACTGCGTTGCATGTGGCCCCTCACGAGTTCGGGTGAATGAGTGTCAAAATGGCCTGGCATCTCCCCTTGCTACCCGAACCCACTTGGGGGGCCCGGTCTGAGCTGCCGGTTTGTTCAGTCAGTATACAAGCGTTTACTGTATGAGACAGATGTCCAGCTAACCGGGCACCACAGGGATGCGGGCGCAACAAATCGATAGGAGCGCTGATGGACGCCACCTTTTCGCTGGATCTGTCCGAGGAAGTGGTGCAGGTCCGCGACTGGGTCCACGAGTTCGCCGAATCGGTGATCCGCCCGGCCGCGGCCGAGTGGGACGAGCGCGAAGAGACCCCCTGGCCGATCATCCAAGAGGCCGCCAAAGTCGGGCTCTACACGCCTGACCTGTTCGCTCAGATGGCGGGCGAAGCCAGCGGACTGGGTATGCCGACGGTCTTCGAAGAAATGTTCTGGGGGGACGCCGGCATCGCGTTGTCCATCATGGCCACCGGGCTTGCCGCGGCCGCGCTGGCCGCCAACGGAACGCCGCAGCAGATCGGCGAGTGGCTGCCGCAGATGTTCGGCAGCCCCGGCGATCCGCAACTGGCCGCCTTCTGCTCCTCCGAGCCGGGCGCCGGCTCGGACGTCGGCGCTGTCCGCACCCGAGCGAGGTACGACGAAGCCGCCGACGAGTGGGTGCTCAACGGCACCAAGACGTGGGCGACGAACGGTGGAATCGCCAACGTCCACGTGGTGGTGGCGTCGGTGGAACCCGAGCTGGGCACACGAGGGCAGGCGACGTTCATCGTGCCGCCCGGCACCAAAGGCCTGTCCCAGGGCCAGAAGTTCAAAAAGCACGGTATAAGGGCGTCGCACACCGCCGAGGTGGTACTCGACGATGTCCGCCTTCCCGGTGAGCTGATCCTCGGTGGCCGAGAGAAATTCGAGCGCCGGATCGCCAAGATCCGGGGAGGGCATCGCACCACGAGCCAGGCGGCGATGATGACCTTCGAGCGCACTCGTCCGACCGTGGGTGCGATGGCTCTGGGCATCGCCCGCGCTGCCTACGAATACGCGCTGGAGTACTCGGGTCAGCGTGAACAATTCGGTCGCAAAATCGCCGAATTCCAGGCTGTCGCTTTCAAATTGGCTGACATGAAGAGCCGCATCGACGCATCCCGGATGCTGGTGTGGCGGGCCAGCTGGATGCAGCGCAACAACAAGCCGTTCACCTCAGCCGAGGGTTCGATGGCGAAGCTCTACGCCAGTGAGACCGCCGTGTACGTCACCGACGAAGCCATCCAAATTCTCGGCGGCAACGGCTACACGCGCGATTACCCGGTGGAGCGAATGCACCGGGATGCAAAGATTTTCACCATCTTTGAAGGCACCAGCGAGATTCAGCGACTGGTGATCGGCCGGGCGTTGACCGGTCTGCCCATTCGCTGACGGACGCCGCTAGTTAGTGGCGTGCGCCTCTTCGCCGGCGCCGTTCGCGGCCAGCGCTTCATCCCAGCCGTTGACGTGCTCCTCGACCGGTGGCGGCTCAGCCTCGAACTTGCCTTCGTCGAGCCCGGCCACCAACCGGATCGCGGCGATCAGCTGCTCGACCAGCGGCGTTTCCTGTGCGGTGGGCGTGGCGCCCTGTTCGAGCTCGTCGGGCAGCTCGCGCCGTAGTCCAAACCCGTGGGCCGCCTCATGCGCCGACAGCTTGGCGTGGGTGCGGGCGTTGTAAAGCTGTTGACCCAGCGCCGATCCGGGGGCGTCGGCCGCGCGCTCCATCAGATCGTCGTAGCGTCGCCGGACGTCACTGAGCGCCATCATGACGGTCGGAGTGGGCCGGCTGTGGCCGGCCGCCTCGGTCAGCGCCGCACGCAATTTCCGCATACCGGTGAGAACCACTTCGGCGCGCTTCTGGAATTTCTTGTCTTCTGGAAAAGGCAGCGAGTCGATCGCCGCCCGGTACATGTGCATCGCCGCCTCGGCGAGATTCACAATGGTTTGCGCTTCACCCTCGTGCTGGTCGAATTCGCCCATAGTCCCTCAACTCTTTGTTGGTGTTCAGCTCAGATCGTGACGGGCCCCGCCAACTTCCGCACCGACAGCTGCATGGACGAGGGTATCGGTAACGGCATCGACCCGCACAGGGGTAGTGCGCAGGCGTTCAGTAGGCGGGCTCGGCTCAGTTGAGGCCGTAGAAACGCTGCGCGTTGAGCCCGCCGATTTTCGCGCGGGTGTCCTCGCTGATGTCGGGGCGGGTGCGTAGGTGCTTGGTGCTGTCCGGCCATTCCCCGTCCCAGTGCGGGTAGTCGCTGGCGAACATGATGAAGTCGTCGCCGAGCACGTCGATGACGCCGGGCAGGATCGGCTCCTCGGGCTCGCACGTCACGAAGATGTTGCCGGCTTGCACGTACTCCTGCGGATCGCGTTGCCAGCCGTGTTCGATCCAGTCGCCGCGCTTTTCGAAGTGCTCGTGCAGGCGGTCGATGAAGAACGGCACCCAGCCCACGCCTGCCTCGAGGAAGGCCACCCGCAATCCGGGATGCCGATCGAAAACACCGCCGGAGACCATCGCAGTCATCGCGGTCATCTGGTCGAACGGAAAGCTGATGCAGTGCACCTGGATGTAATTGGTGAAGCGGTCGACACCGATCTTCGGCAGATGGATACCGGGTGCGCCGTGAACACCGAGCGGCATTCCGAGTTCGACCGCGGCGGCGTAGAACGGATCGAGGTCTGGGTGGTCGAGGTTGCGCGTCTTGAGTGCCGGCGGGACGAGGGTGGCCACCAGCCCGAGATCTTTCGCCTCCCGCATGACGTCGATTGCCAACTGGCCGTGCTCGATCGGGGCCACCGCGACGCCGCGCAATCTGCCGCCCGACGGGGCGCAGAAATCGGCAATCCACTGGTTGTAGTGACGCGCGAACCCGGCGGCGAATTCCGGATCCTCGAGGCTGGGCGTGCACAGCCCCATGCTGGGATACAACACCATGGTGTCGATGTGGTCGCGGTCGGCGTCGCCGAGGACTCCCTCCACCGACCGGCAATTGATGTCCGACGCCTTGCTGATCCCATGCTCGGGTGGGCAGCCGGCGCCCGGGCCACTGTCCTCGGGATAGTTGCGGCCCTCGATCACCAACCTGGGTTTGCCATCGGCGCTGGCCGTGACCCGGTGCGGCCAGCGCTTCATGGCCTCGATCGCGAACGATGGATTCTCGGCGACGTGTCCGTCGGCGTCGATGATGTGCATAACTCGCTCCCGTCGGCAGGCATTGTATGCAGCGTGCACCACCGTCGGCGTCATCGCTTCCAAATCGCCGGCCAAACAAGACTTGCCAGTTGCCCTAACCCGAATCGAGCGCGGCCGTCCATGTAACACTGCGGTAATGGCTTATTCGATTGCTCGGCCCAAGCTCGAGGGCAATATCGCCGTCGGCGATGATCGGCAGCTGGGGTTCGCCGAGTTCGGCGATCCGCAAGGTCGCGCGATCTTTTGGTTGCACGGCACTCCCGGCGCGCGACGGCAGATCCCCGCCGAGGCCCGCATCTACGCCGAGGAGAACCACATCCGCCTGATCGGCATCGATCGACCCGGCATCGGGGCGTCCACGCCGCATCAATACGAGAACGTCATTGCGTTCGCCGATGACTTGCGCACGGTCGCCGACACCTTGGGCATCGACAAGATGGCGGTGATCGGCTTGTCCGGCGGCGGCCCCTACACCTTGGGATGCGCGGCGGCCCTGCCCGACCGCGTCATCGCGGTCGGGGTGCTGGGTGGCGTAGCGCCCACGGTCGGCCCGGAGGCGATCAGCGGCGGACTGATGTCACTCGGATCGACGGTGGCGCCGCTGCTTGCGGTGGCCGGCTTCCCGATCCGGTGGGCGGCGGTCGGTTTCATCCGTCTGCTGAAGCCGGTCGCCGAGCCCGCGCTGTACCTCTACGCGCGGGTGTCTCCCGAGGGCGACCGGCGGCTGCTGGTGCGGCCGGAATTCAAGGCGATGTTCCTCGACGATCTGCTCAACGGTTCCCGCAAACAGATGGCGGCTCCGTTCGCCGATGTCGTCGTGTTCGCCCGGGATTGGGGCTTCCGGCTTGATCAGGTGAAGATCCCGGTCCGCTGGTGGCATGGCGATCGCGACCACATCGTGCCGTTCGCTCACGGAGAGCACGTCGTCACCCGGCTGCCCGACGCGGAGTTGTTCACGCTGCCCGGGGAGAGCCATCTCGCCGGCCTGGGGTTTGCCGAAGAAATTCTGCGGACCATGGTCGAGCTCTGGGACAGCATCGAAAAGCGATGATTTCCCCGTGCGCGCGACACCGTCACGCGCCGTGTGATAGACGGAGCGGGTGCCCGGAAACCCGCCGCTCACCAAAGATCAGCGAAACTCGTTCATCGCCGCACTGCTGGGCTGGACGATGGACGCCTTCGATTACTTCCTCGTGGTGCTGGTCTACGCCGACATCGCGAAGACCTTCCACCACACCAAGACCGAAGTCGCTTTCCTGACCACCGCGACCTTGCTGATGCGCCCGGTAGGCGCACTGCTATTCGGGCTCTGGGCCGACCGGGTCGGCCGGCGGATGCCGCTCATGGTTGACGTGGTGTTCTATTCGGTGGTCGGCTTTTTGTGCGCGTTCGCGCCGAACTTCACCGTGCTGGTCATCCTTCGACTGCTGTATGGCATTGGCATGGGCGGTGAGTGGGGTCTGGGTGCTGCGCTGGCGATGGAGAAGGTGCCTGTCGAGCGACG
The DNA here is from genome assembly GCA_036497495.1 of Mycobacterium sp. Taxonomy (GTDB): domain Bacteria; phylum Actinomycetota; class Actinomycetes; order Mycobacteriales; family Mycobacteriaceae; genus Mycobacterium. Next base: position 722 of record DASXJI010000102.1, on the reverse strand, counting down.
GGGGTTCTTCTCCGGTTTGCTGCAAGAGGGCTACGCATTCGGCTATCTGCTCGCAACAGTTGCGTCGCTTTTGGTCATAGATCAACTCGGGCTGTCCTGGCGCTGGCTGTTCGGTCTGAGTGTCATCCCCGCGCTGATCAGTCTGCTCATCCGGTACCGCGTGCAGGAGTCGGAAGTCTGGGAAGCCGAGCAGGACCGAATGAAGTTGACCCGCACCAGGATCCGGGACGTGCTGCGCGACGCCGCCGTCATCCGGCGGTTCATCTATCTGGTCCTGCTGATGGCGGCCTTCAACTGGATGAGTCACGGCACCCAGGACGTGTACCCGACGTTCCTGTCGGCCACCCACGACGGCGGCGCCGCGCTATCGCACACCACCGCCAAGTGGATCGTGGTGACCTACAACCTCGGCGCCATCGCCGGCGGGTTGATCTTCGGCTCACTCTCCCAGCGGTTCGGCCGTCGCCACACCGTGGTGTTCTGTGCCGTGCTGGGGCTGCCCATCGTGCCGCTCTTCGCCTACTCGCATACCGCCGCGATGCTGTGTCTCGGCTCGTTTTTGATGCAGTTCGCCGTGCAGGGCGCGTGGGGCGTCATACCCGCTCACCTGACCGAGATGTCGCCGGATGCCATCCGCGGCTTCTATCCCGGTGTCACCTATCAACTGGGTAATCTGCTGGCGGCCTTCAACCTGCCGATCCAGGAGCGGCTGGCCGCTTCCC
>DASXJI010000101.1:0-5429 GCA_036497495.1 Mycobacterium sp. | reverse complement strand
AAATCGCGGGAAAGGGAGTAGAACATACGTTGAATACTCGCGCCGCTGGAGCCGCTTCGTGCCCTGGCGACCACCAGCTCACAGCCCGAAAGGTCGCATAATGTCAGGTCGCACGCTTCGTCTCATGGGTCTGGGAATGGTCGCCACCGCCGGAGCAGGTTTTCTCAGCTTGGCCGCGATGATGAACTCCGGTTTTGCGCACGCCGACGGCGAGGACATCGGACTGGTCATCGGCGGTAGCGGCACACCCATCCCTGGTCCCGATTACGTGTTGTCTGCCGACTTGCACTACCTGGAGCACATCTACCCCGGCGACATCACGTCCTTCTACGGAGCCACCACGGGCAACCCCTTCGGCGAGGGGCTCTTCACGCCCGAAGGCCTATACCCGCTGACCGGCGTCCACACCCTGCTGCTCAACTACCCGTCCGGCGGTGAACTCGGCCTTCCGACCGATGCCACCTCGGTCGGTCAGGGGATCACGATCCTGGCCAACCAGATCGAGGCCAACGCGGCAAACGGTGATATGTCGACGGTGCTCGGTTACTCGCAGAGCTCCACGCTCGCCGGCTTGACGATGACACAGCTGGAAGCCGACGGCGTAAGCCCGAACGACGTCCAGTTCTTGTTGCTCGCAGACCCAAGCAACCCGAACGGCGGACTGCTGTCACGCTTCGACGGTTTCACCACGACGTCAGGCGATGTGCACTCGCTCGAGCTGAACCTGCCGAGCCTCGGCGTATCATTCGACGGCGCAACGCCTTCGGACGACTACGTGACGAGCATGTATTCGATGGAATACGACGGCTTCACCGACTTCCCGAAGTACCCGATCAACTTCCTGTCCGACCTCAATGCGTTCCTGGGTATCGAGCAAATCCACGGCACGTACTTGAACGGCGGTAACGGTACCGACGGACTCGGAACCGGCCCGTCGATTGCCGACATCGACAATGCGACGCTGCTGCCGGGCTCGCACGACTACGGCGGGCTCGGTGCAAACCCGGACAGCATGACCGATTACTACATGATCACCACGATGGGTGGAACTGACACCGCCGCGGGCGCTGAAATCACTCCGCCACTGGTCGCGCTGCTGCCGGCTCCCCTGCAGGCACTACTGGGCCCGGACCTGACCTACCTGATCAACCTGGGCTACGGAGACGGCTCGACCGGATACTCCGTGGATGTGGACTCGCCTGCCGACGTCAACACGCCATTCGGGTTGTTCCCCGACGTCAGCCTGTCCGACGTCTTCACCAACCTGGCCACCAAGACTCAGGACGGCATCACGGCTTTCGAGGCCTACCTCGCGGATCCCACTCCAGCGGTTACGTCGACGCTGGACTCGGCATCGACGGGAGCCAACTTCACCGAGTTCCTGTCCGCGCTGTCCGCCGACCCGACGGCGACGTTCACCGACTTCGTCAACGCGATCACGACGGCCTCGTCCGCGGCCTACTCCACGCTGTTGCCGACGACCGACATCATCAACGCGCTGGTGACCAGCATGCCGGCCTACGACCTGTCGCTGTTCTCCGCGAACATCGCAACCGGCGACTTGGCCGACGCGTTCGGCCTGCCACTCGCAGCGGACACGGCGTTGCTCACGCTGGCGGGGGGCTTCGAGGTCGAGGTCCTGCAAAACGCAGTCACCGAAATCACCAACGCCTTCTCGGGTCTGTTCTAGTCACGAGGGGTACCGAACGCCGCCGCCACCGGTCTGCCGGGGCGGCGCGTTCCGTATCTGCTACCAGCCCGGCTAGGGCTCCAGTACGACCTTGCCGAACACCCCGCCGTCGGCCAGGGACTGCAGCGCGTCACGGCCTTCCGACAGTGGATACCGTTGCGGCGGTGGAGGTTTCAATCCGGCCGCCACCAGCTGGTTGAGACCCGAGGCGAACAGTCCCGCCGAGCCGGGCACCTGATGGAGGTATTCGCCCCAGGCGACGCCGAGCACGCCGACGTTGCGCAGCAGCAGCCGGTTGACCTTGACCGTCGGAATGGAACCCGCGGCGAAGCCGATCACCAGCAGCTTGCCGTCAATGGCCAGCACCCGGACCGCGTCGTCGAAGGCCTGCCCGCCGACCGGGTCGACCACGATGTCGACGCCGCGGCCTTCGGTATGGTCGCGGACCGCCTGCGCCCAGCCGTCGGTCAGCGGCAGCACCACGTCGGCGCCCAGCGACTCGACGAATTCCGTTGCGCTAGTGCGGTGCACCAGCGCGATGACCTTGCTCGCACCCATCGCCCGAGCCACCTGGATGGCGGCGGTGCCCACACCGCCCGCCGAACCCAACACCAGCACGCTGTCGCCGCGCCGCATGGCGGCCCGTCGGGCCAGCGCGAAGTACATGGTGTTGTAGTTCACCAGCAGCGACACCGCTTCGGCGTCGTCGAGCTCGGCCGAGCTGCGGGTCACGTTGGCCATCGGGGCAAGTACCTGCTCGGCGAAGCCGCCCAGCACACCGAACGCCGAAACCCGATCCCCTACTTTGAATTCGGAGTCCTCCGGCGCCCAATCGACAACGCCGGCCGCCTCCATGCCGGGGATGAACGGCGGCGGCAACTTGAGTTGGTATTCGCCCTTGCTCAGCAGCAGGTCCGGAAAGCAGACCCCTGCGGCCCGGACACCGATGACCAGGACGTCGTCGTTTCCGGCGACGTCCTGAACATCGGTATAGACAAGACCATCTGGACCTGAAAGCTCCTGTACAACACAGGCTTTCATGCCGTCGCGATCAACGGATCGAGAAGTTGGCCGCCGTAGCTGCGGACAAGTCGTCGATCTCGCCCCAATGCGAGGCGATGTCGTCGACCGACGGCGGGGTCTTGAAGGTGACGCCCTCGTTCTGGAACAGCGCGGCGCGCTGCACCTTGCCGCCGCCGACGATGAAGATCGAGCCGGAGTCGGGCACCTCTTCAGTGACCAGGTAAGCCACCACCGGCGCGACGAACTCCGGCGTCAGGTTCTTCAGCACCTCGGGCGGCAAGATGTCCTCGGTCATCCGGGTGGCCGCAATCGGCGCCAGCGCGTTGGCCTTGATGTTGTACTTGGCGCCTTCCTGGGCCAACGTATTGATCATTCCAACCAGGCCCAGCTTGGCTGCGCCGTAGTTGGCCTGACCGAAGTTGCCGAACAGCCCGCTGGTCGACGTGGCCACGAGCACGCGACCGTAGCTCTGCTCGCGGAAGTGCGGCCATGCGGCGCGGACGACGTTGTAGCCGCCGTAGAGGTGCACCTTCAGAACGGAATCCCAGTTCTCGAACGACATCTTGTGGAACGTGCCGTCGCGCAGGATGCCCGCATTGCTCACGATGGCGTCGATCTTGCCGAACTCATCCAGGGCGGTCTTGATGATGTTCTCGGCGCCCTCGGTCTCGGCAACGCTGTCGTAGTTGGCAACCGCACGGCCGCCGGCGTCCTTGATCTCCTTGACGACCTCGTCGGCCATGTTGTGTCCGGCGCCGGTGCCGTCGCGGGACCCGCCAAGGTCGTTGACCACGACGCTCGCGCCTTCCTTGGCGAGGGTCAGCGCGTATTCGCGGCCCAAGCCACCGCCGGCTCCCGTGACGACGACAACGCGATCCTGCACTCCGGGCATTACGTTCCTATCTCTCGATCCTCAGTGACCAACGGATTCAAACGGGCGGCAAGCTAGAACAGCCGGCGCGCCAGCTTCCACGCCTTCTCTGTATACGGCGGGTAGATGAAGCTGGCGAGGTCGGGTCGGGTCGGCTTGGTCAGCACCGATTTGCGGTGGCTGAACTCCTCGAAGCCGAACTTGCCATGGTAAGCACCCAGGCCGGACGGACCGACGCCGCCGAAGGGCAGCGTGTGGGTGGCGAAGTGGAACAGCAGATGGTTGACCACCATGCCGCCGGCCGGCACTTCCTTGATCACTCGCTCACGCACGGCCTTGGCCTTGGTGAACAGGTAGGCGGCCAGCGGCTTGGGCCGCGCGTTGACGAATGCGATTGCCTCGTCGAGGTTTTGAACAGTCACGATCGGGAGAATCGGGCCAAAGATCTCGTCGGTCATCAACGGCTCGTCCGTCGCGGGGTCTACGACGACGGTCGGCTGGATGTTCAGCGTCGACGCGTCCGAGCCACCGCCAATAGCAATGGCGCCTTCGGTCGCGGCGAGTGCGGCGGTGAGCCGGTTGAAGTGCCGCTCGTTGACGATTCGCTTGCCGCCGCTGGTGTTCTGCGCCTCGAACCCGGCGACCGCCTTCTGGATCTCGTCGATCAGCTCGTCGCGGATCGGTGCCTCAGCCAGCACGTAGTCAGGCGCGATGCAGATCTGGCCGGAGTTGATCAGCTTGGTCCATGCGATCCGCTTCGCGGCGACCTTGATGTCGGCGTCTTTCGACACGATGACCGGGCTCTTGCCGCCGAGCTCCAAGGTGACCGGCGTCAGATGCGACGCGGCGCCCTCGTACACCTTGCGCCCGATCTCGGTGCCCCCGGTGAACAGCAGGTGGTCGAAGCCCTGCGCGATGAGCTCCTGGCTGACGGCGCCATCGCCCTCGATGACGGCGATCGCGTCGGTGTCGAGGTAGCGCGGCACGAGCTCGGCCATTACCGCCGACGACGCGGGCGCCACCTCAGATGGCTTGAGCACCAAAGTGTTACCCGCGGCGATCGCGCCGACAGCGGGACCCAGCGTCAGCGCGAACGGGAAGTTCCAGGCTCCGATGATCAGCACGGTGCCGTATGGCTCGTACTCCACCCAGCCGCGGCCGGGCAGCTGCGACATCTCGAGCAGGTGGTGGCGGCGCTTGGCCCACTTGCCCACGTTTTTCGCGGCGTACGTGCACTCGCCGCTGGTGCTGGCGACGTCGGCGAGCCAGGCCTCGAACGGCGACCGCCCCAAATCCTTCTCCAGTGCATCGGCGATCTTGGTCTCGTTCTCGACCATCAATTGCTTGAGTGCGCGCAACTGCTCCTTGCGCCACTCCAGATTGCGGGTACGACCAGTGGCGAACGTCTTGCGAAGCCGTGCGACCGTCTTGGCCACATCGGAGCTGACAGCCGGGGCCGCGGGTGCAGCTGAAGCGGTGGTTTCGGTGGCGTGGGTGGCTTCGGTGGTCATGGGGATTCCCTTCATCGACCGGCGAAAACCCAATCCTAATCAACCATCCGGTTGGGCAACAGGCACACCCTCAGCGATCGCGGCCGATCGCGATCATGGCTTTTCAGCGGCGGCGAGCACGGTCACCGTCCGCCGCTGGTCATGCGCGTTCGGCGGTCACGAACTGCGAGAGCGCATCCCGGTCGTCACCCGACGGCACGCCTTCGACCCAGCGGTCCAGCCGGCGCATCTCGTCGCCGGAGTTCTGGCCGGTAGCCCGCCAGCCGTGGTCGTTGAGCCAAGCGGCGACGTCGGCCCGGTCGTCGTCCTGATAGATCAGGTCCTGAATGTCGAC
>DASXJI010000100.1:0-13670 GCA_036497495.1 Mycobacterium sp. | reverse complement strand
ATCGCCAGCTCACCCAGCCGGGGCAGCGTCGCGCGGACCCGCTCGATGCCGGCCTCGATCTGGCGGGCGTAGCCGGAGAACTCCTGGCCGAGGGTGACCGGGACGGCGTCCATCAGGTGTGTGCGACCCGACTTGACCACGGTGTGCCATTCGCGGGCTTTGTCGGCCAGCGCGTCGTGCAGCACCTGCAGCGCCGGGACCAGGTCGCGCACAGCGGCTTCGGTGGCCGCGATGTGCGTGGCGGTCGGAAAGGTGTCGTTGGACGACTGCGACATGTTGACGTCGTCGTTGGGATGCACGGTCACACCGTTGGCGCCGGCGATGCTCGAGATCACCTCGTTGGTGTTCATGTTGGAACTGGTGCCCGACCCGGTTTGGAAGACATCGATCGGGAACTGCTCGTCGTGCTTACCGTCGGCGATTTCGGCGGCGGCGGCGATGATCGCGTCGGCCTTGTCCGCGGCCAGCAGTCCGAGGTCCTTGTTGACCTGCGCGCAGGCGCCTTTCAGCAGACCCAACGCGCGGATCTGGGTGGGCTCCAGTCCCCGTCCGGAGATCGGGAAGTTCTCCACGGCGCGCTGAGTCTGGGCGCGCCACAACGCTTTCGCCGGCACCTTGACCTCGCCCATGGTGTCGTGCTCAATGCGGTATTCGGTGTCTGCCATTTGGGGCCTTCTTGGTAGATATGTGGTCTCGCTTGGTACTGGTTACGGCAGTGGGTATGCGGCGCTGCTGTCGCCGGTGAAGTCGATGGCCGAGTATTCGTTGAGCTTGGTCAGCCGGTGAAAGCCCTCGACCATCCGCAGCGTGCCCGACTTCGAGCGCATCACGATCGACTGGGTGGTGCAGCCGCCCGGCTCGTAGCGCACTCCCTTGAGCAGGTCGCCGTCGGTGACGCCGGTCGCGCAGAAGAAGACGTTCTCGCCAGACACCAGGTCGCCGGTGGTCAGCACGTGATCGAGGTCGTAACCGGCGTCGAGTGCCTTCTGGCGCTCGGCGTCGTCGGTGGGTGCCAGCTGCGCCTGAATCTCGCCGCCCATGCACCGGATCGCCGCGGCGGTGATGATGCCCTCGGGGGTACCGCCGATGCCGGCCAGCATGTCGGTGCCGGAGCCCGGTCGGCACGCGGAGATCGCGCCCGCCACGTCGCCGTCGGTGATCAGCCGGATCCTGGCCCCGGTGGCCCGCACGTCCTCGATCAGCTGCGCGTGCCGCGGCCGGTCCAGGATGACGACCGTCATGTCCGGCACGGACAGCCCCTTGACTTTGGCGACCGCGCGGATGTTCTCGGCGATCGGCGCGGTGATGTCGAGCACGTGGGCGGCGTCGGGCCCCACGGCGATCTTGTTCATGTAGAACACCGCCGACGGGTCGAACATCGAGCCGCGATCGGCCACCGCGAGCACCGAGATGGCATTGGGCATGCCCTTGCTCATCAGCGTGGTGCCGTCGATCGGATCGACGGCGAAATCGCAGTCCGGGCCGTCGCCGTTGCCGACTTCTTCGCCGTTGTAGAGCATCGGCGCGTGGTCTTTCTCGCCCTCGCCGATCACGACGATGCCGCGCATGGACACCGAGTTCACCAGCTGGCGGATCGCGTCGACGGCCGCAGCGTCGCCACCCTCTTTGTCGCCGCGGCCCACCCAGCGGCCGGCGGCCATGGCGCCCGCTTCGGTGACCCGGACGAGTTCGAGGGCGAGGTTGCGGTCCGGGGCTTCACGACGAGAACCTGCGGTCATGGTTGCCGATTGTCCCAGAGCCGGGTTGCCGCTCGGGAGCTGGGATACTCGTGTTGTGACCACGCAGCCAGAGCCGACGGCCAAACCGGCCAAGCCCCGGCTGCTGCAGGACGGCCGGGACATGTTCTGGTCGATCGCGCCGCTGGTAGTGGCCTGCATCGTGTTGGCGGGCGTGGTCGGGATGTGCTCGTTTTCACCGGGTGGAATCAACCGCGGACCGGTGCCGTCCTATGACGCCTCCAGCGCTCTGCGGGCCGACGCGCTGACGCTCGGCTTCCCGGTCCGGTTGCCGCGGCTGCCTCAGGGCTGGCAGGCCAACTCCGGCGGCCGCGGCGGTATCCCCGACGGCCGGACCGATCCGTCGACCCGCCAGCGGCTGCACGCCGTCACCTCCATCGTGGGGTACATCAGCCCGGCCGGTGAGTACCTGAGCCTCACTCAAAGCAATGCCGACGAGGTCAAGCTGGTCGGTTCCATCCACTCGTCGATGTATCCCAGTGCAACGGTCGACGTGGACGGCACCCGGTGGATCACCTACCAGGGCGACGGGGTTGAGCCGGTGTGGACGACGCGGCTGGACAACCCCGCCGGTCCCGCCCAGATCGCGATCACCGGTGCCGGCAGCGCCGACGAGTTTCGTACGCTGGCGGCGGCCACTCAATCGCAGCCGCCACTACCCGCACACAGGTAAGAGAAGGGACCCCCATCGATGACTGCACCGGAAGCCGACCTCACCGGCTGGTCAGCAGAACCGTTCACCGGCGGCGGGTACACCCACGACGTGTACCGCCGTGGCGACGGACCCGGTGTGGTGCTTATCCCCGAGGTACCGGGTATCCATCCCGGTGTCCTGGGGCTGGGAAATCACTTGGTGGACAACGGTTTCACCGTGGCGATACCGTCGCTGTTCGGCGAGCCGGGCCGTCCGGTCACAGTCGGCTACACGCTTGATTCTCTCCGACGTGTTTGTGTGGCACGGGAATTCGCCGCGCTAGCGACCAACAAGCACCGGCCGGTTGCCGATTTCCTGCGCGCATTAGCGCGTGATGTCAAAGCGTCGACACCGGGCAAAGGCGTCGGTGTGATCGGCCAGTGTTTCACCGGTGGATTCGCGTTGGCCGCCGCGGTCGACGACAGCGTGCTGGCACCGGTGCTCAGCCAGCCGTCGACGCCGTTTCCGTTAACCCCGCGCCAGCGCCGCGATGCCGGACTCAGCGACGTCGAGCTGAATGCATTCAAAGACCGCGCCACCAAGGAAGGCGTGTGCGCGATGGGCCTGCGGTTCAGCAAGGACTTCATGTCACCCGGCGAACGGTTCACCACGCTCAAAGAGCGGCTCGGCGACGCGTTCAAGGTGATCGAGATCGACTCCGGCCCAGGCAATGCGCATGGGTTTAGCCGGGCGGCGCACTCTGTGTTGACCCTGGAGGTCCGTGAGGTCGACGGTCACCCGGCCTACGAGGCGCGCAAGCGCGTCGTCGAGTTCCTCAAGGAGCGGCTGGTTTAGCCGCTCGGCGCGCCTTCCAGCGGGTCACCCAACCAGGCTTGCTGTCCTGGTCGTCGTGTTCTTGGAGCTCGACGCCCTTATAGACCGCCAGGTAGACGTCGATGGTGGTGACGATGACGATCATCAGCACCGGGCCGATGACGATGCCCCAGGGGCCGAACATCGCGATCCCGGCGAACACCGCAAGCAACATCAGTGCCGGGTTGAGCCGGGCATCGCGCGGAACCAGGACCGGGCGCAAAAAGTTGTCGAGGTTCGTGACTACGAGTAGATGCCAAGCGACGACGAACGCGCCACCGATGATGTTGCCGTAGAAGATCATTCCGATGCCGAACGGGATGGTGACGATACCGCCGCCCAGCGGAATGATGGACAGCGCGGTCAGCAGAATCGCGAATATGAAGAACCCATGGTGGAATCCGGCGACATAGACCGATGCGGCTCCGGCCACCCCTTGGCACAAGGCGATGACGAACTGGCCGTTGACGGTTCCGCGCACCATCGAGCCCATTTTCCGTAGGTACAGATCGGTGACCTCGTCCCCGAGCGGGTTGAGCTGGCGGATCAAAATGAGCAATTTCTCGCGGTTCGTCAGCAACGCGACGAACAGGTACAAGAAGATGATGGCTGAGGTGACGGCGCCGAACAGGCTACCGGCGGTGTCCTGCAGGAAATGCAGGGTCCATTCACCGGCCTTCTGCGCGACGGTCGCCATCGTCTTTCGCAGCGACTCGGCGTTGACCGTCGCGTGCAGGAACGGCACCCGCGCCAATAGCTGATTGACGGCCTGCAGGGTGGTGTTGCCGAGATCGCCGAGATTGGTCCTCTGCACCCAGCCCGCGACATGAGTAACCATCCGAGAGATCTGGACGATCGCCAACAGCACCAAGAGGCCGACCGGCACGATCACCACGAGCAGAGCCGAGAGCAGCGTGCAGGTGGTTGCCAGCCCGCTACCAAGCCGGCGACCGAACCAATTAAAAAGCGGCGTAAACAAATACGCACCGACCGCGGCCACCACGATCAGGACGAAGTAATTGCGGAGGAAGTACCCGGCGAACAGCAGGCTGATAATCGTGACGACCGCAAGGGCCCGTTTCTGGGTGAGGGTGAATTCCGTATTCATCGCCGGCCCTCCGCGTTGGTGTCGAAGCGAACCCTAGCCTTCTGACGCGCCACTTTTCGCGTGTTGCCGCTTGCGCTGATCGGCGATGAATCGAATCGACATTCGCTGCAACAGACCCGGTGCCAACCGGGCGAACATCCAGGACGCGTACGCCTGCTTCGGTTTGACCAGCAGCCCCTTGTTGCGCCCGATCGCCTTCAGCGTGTCGCGGGCCAGCCGGTCGGCGCTGTAGGCGCCCTTCATGCCCTGCCCGCGCAGGTAGTAATCGCGACCGACGAAGCCACCGATCGCGCCCTTGTCCAGAATCGGGGTCTCGACGGCGCCCGGACACACCGCTAGCACACCCACGCCGCGGGAAACGGCTTCCGAGCGCAGCGCCAGCGATAGCCCGACGATCGCGTGTTTGGTCATCACGTAGCTGGTGATCTGGCCTGCCGCGGTCAGCCCGGCCATCGATGCGGTGTTGATGATGTAGCCGCGGCCCTGTCGCAGCATCACCGGGTACGCGGCGGTCACGCCGTGCACGACGCCGCGGATGTTGACGTCGATGATGGCGTCCCACTGCTCCAGCGTCAGCAGTTCGGTGTCTCCGCCCCAAGCGATTCCGGCGTTGTTGAACATCAGGTCGAGTCGTCCGGCGCGGGCGACGACGGCGTCGACGGCGGCCTTCACCGCGGCCGGGTCGGTGACGTCGAGGATGGCCGATGTCGCTGACCCGGGACCGCGCAAGTTCTCGACGGTGCGGGCCGCCGCGGCGCCGTCGATGTCGGTGCAGACCACATCGGCACCCGCGGCGACCAGTGCACGGCACAGCGCGGCGCCGATGCCAGAGCCGGCGCCGGTGACGATGGCTTGCTTGCCGTCGAAAGCCCCTGCAGCCCTGGAGTTCACTGCGCGGCAAGCTTCATCACGTGGCTCATCAGGTCGGGGTAGCGCTTCATGTGCGCACCGCCGTTGAGGTCGAGCACCTCGCCGGTCAGCCACGGCGCCTTGCACAGGAACAGCACGGCGTCAGCGATGTCTTCGGGAGTTCCGACCCGGCCCAGCGGTGTGTTCTCTATGTATTCGTCGACGACGCCGGGGATGTGGGTGGCCGGCTCGGTGAGCGGGGTGTGCACGAATCCGGGTGCGACGGCGTTGACCCGAATCCCTTGCGGCGCAAGCTCGAGCGCAGCGACTTTGGTCAGCATCGACAACCCGGCCTTGGCCGCGCAGTAGGCGCTCATCGCGGCGGCGGGCTGGCGTCCGTTCAGCGAGCTGATCGACACCAGCGCCCCGCCCTTACTCAGTCGCGGTGCGGCGTGCTTGATCACTAGGAATGCGCCGGTGAGGCAGACGTCGACGACCGAGCGGAAGTCCTCGGCGGGCAGTTCGGTGATCAGCCCGAGACTGCTGTAGCCGGCCGTGTTGACGACGACGTCGAGCGCACCGGCCTGGTCGAACAGCGCACGCACCGAATCCTCGTCGGTGACGTCGACCGTCGCGGCGCTGTGCGGATCGCCGAGTTCGGTTGCGACGGAACGTGCTCCGTCGGCGTTGCGGTCGGCGACGATCACCCCGTGGCCCTCGGCTGCCAGGGCGTACGCCACCGCTTTTCCGATGCCCGAGGCGCCGCCGACGACGACAGCGTTGCGTTGAGTCATTCGCGGCGCCCGTCGGGTCGGGGGTCATTCCATTTGGCGGTGATCACGCGCCACGGGTCGGCGAAGCGGCCCGGGTAGCGGTAATACGGCGAGCGGCGTTTGAGCAGAGCATGGACCAGCGGAGCGCCCAGCCGCGCGGGGTGGCGGCGCCATCCCATTCGCTCGGCAGTCTCTGCGAGTAGCTGAGGCCACGAAACACGCTGGAAATTCAGCGCTTCAGCCGATCGTGTGGTGTCCATCCAGTCGGTGCCGAACCAGTCGGCGTCGCTGTCCGGGTTACCCTTCCGTCCGGCAGGCATTCCGCCGACCAGACCCATGGCGGCCGCGGTCGACGGGGCGATATCGCCCTGGACCAATCGGTGCGACTCGTCGCCGCCAATCAACAGCGTCTCGCCGATCACCGGCGCGGTCGTCGCGGCGACGAAGGCGTGCGCGACATCGCGCACGTCGACGGTCTGGATCCGGCCATCGATGGGCAGCGACGCCTCGAAGTAGAAGGTGTCCAGGTCGACGTCCAAGCGTGGCTCGGCGGTCAGCACGCCGCCCAACCGCAGCACCACCCAGTCCAGTTCCGATGCCCGCACCAGCTTCTCGGCCTCCAACTTGTGGGCGCCGTAGATGTCGGAGGGCCGCAGCGGTGTGTCTGCGGTGAGCACGTCGCTGACGCGATGCGGGTTACGGGCGCCGTAGGCCGCGACGCTGGAAGCCTGGACGAACCGTGGCGGTGCCGGCAGTGTGGCGGCGGCGTCGACGAGGTATCGCGTCGCGTCGACGTTGACCTGACGGGCCAAGGCCGGCCGGGCGTAGCAGACCGGCGGGATGATCGCCGCCAGGTGAATGATCGCCGACGGCGACACCTCGCGCAGCAGGTCGCCGACCGCATCGGCGGTGGTGAGGTCGGTCCAACGCACCTCGGTAGACGGCATCCGGTCGGCCGCCTTGCGATTGGCCGGCACATCAAGATCGGTGGCGACGACGCGACGACCGTCGACCATCAGCTGGCGCACGGTTTCCGAGCCGACCAGTCCGAACGCCCCTGTCACCAGCACAGTTTCGGCGGTCATCGGCCTCCTATAGGTCCGCGAGAGTGCATCTAACGACAGGTCTACTCGGCAAACAGTTCGGCAGTTGCACTTTCGAAGGAGACTTTAGATGTCATTCGGCTACCGCGGGCGCGACAACGGCCACCGGTGCGGGACTGGCGGCGGCTTTCATCTGGTCGAACAACTCGGTGTAGTAGGGCAGGCACTCGGTCATCGCCTGCTCGGTGGTGAATAGCGGTCGGTAACCGAGATCGCGGGTGGCCTTGTCGACCGAGAAATAGTTGTCCAGATACAACCGCTCGACGGCCAGCGGCTCCAGCGGGGGCGGCGGGAACCCGAACCGGAAATGCAGCCGCTGCCAACCGAGCATCGCCGCGCGCACCGCGGCGCCGGAGATCCGCAGCCGCGGCAGACGCTCTCCACATGCCGCGATCACCGGGCGGGTGAACTCGAACATGTTCACCGGCTCAGCATCGTTGATGAAGTACGCCTGCCCGGGCGCGCTACCACCGGGGACCAGGTGGTGTGCAGCCAGGATGAAGCCGTGAATCAGGTTGTGCACGTAGGAGTTATCCAGGCGGGCGGCCTTGCGGCCGACCAGCACCTTGACGTGGCCGGCCAGCACGCTTTCGAACACCTTGCGGAACATCGTCTGATCGCCGCGGCCCCAGATTCCACTCGGCCGAATCGCACACGTCAGAAGCCCGTCAATTCCGTTCTGGGACAGCACAAATTGCTCGGCCACCACTTTGGTCTCGGTGTAGAGGTCGTTGAAACGGTCGGTGTAGGGCAACGTCTCGTCCCCGCCGGAGATGCGCTTGCCGCCCATCACCACGCTGTTGGACGAGGTGTAGACGAACCGTTTCGCCCCGGCGGCCTGCGCGGCATGCACCAGGTTTCTGGTTCCCTCGACGTTGACGGCGAAACTGCGCTGCCGGTAGTCCTCGGTGACCGACGCGCCACCCATCAGCTCGATCAGCGCCGCGGTGTGGAAGACGGTGTCGATCCCGGAGACGGCACCCGCGACGATGTCGCGGTCGCAGATGTCGCCTTGGAGCACTTCCAGGCTCGGCTGCGCGGGCAGTGGTGACGGCGCCCGGTCGAAGGACCGCACCTGGTAACCCCGGTCGAGCAGGGCGGTTACCAGGTTGGCGCCGACGAAACCGGAGCCGCCGGTGACGAGTACTCGACCCAGCGGGGCGGTCGGCGAAGTTCCAGAAATCTCAACCATGCCGCCGAGAATAACTGAAACGTGTTCCAGTTTCGAATAAATACCCGAGAATTGATTGCGATGTCAAGAATCGTCGGGCTCGCCGGCGGCCAACGCGTCGGTCACCCGCTTACGTGCGCCAGCTAAGTGCTCCTCGCATCGTTTAGCCAGCTGTTCGCCTCTTTCCCACAGCTGTAGCGATGCATCCAGGTCGAGTCCGCCCTGCTCCAGGAGCCGCACGACTTCGATCAGTTCGTCGCGGCATTTTTCATACCCGAGCTGACTAATAGGTGTAGCTCCGTCACTCGCCATCGGCTGGCCCCTCACTTGTCGCCGCGATCGCGCCGTCGCCGACCCGCACCCGCAGCCTGGTCCCGGCCGGGGCGTCGTCAACGGACCGCAACACCACAGCCGAACCCGGGGCACCAACCGTCTGCACCACGGCGTAACCGCGGGCCAGCGTGGCCGCCGGACCTAGTGTCGCCAGCCGGGCCGACAGGTGACCGACGCGCTCGGCCTGCACGTCGATCAGCCGGGTGATGTCCCGGCGGACCGCGGACCGGGCGCGGTGAATCTCGTCGGCGCGTGTCGCGAGTGCGGCCAGCGGCTCGGCCAGCACCGGCCGGCTGCGCAGCTGCGCGAGCACCCGCGCCTCGCGGCCCACCCAGTTGCGCAGCGCCTGGGCGCTGCGCCGGCGCAGGTCATCGAGCAGGTGCTGTTCGGCGGCGGTATCCGGGACGATCTTCTTGGCGGCGTCGGTCGGAGTGGCGGCACGCAGGTCGGCGACCAGATCGCACAGCGGGTTGTCGGGCTCGTGGCCGACGGCGCTGATCACCGGCGTGCGGCACGCGGCGATCGCCCGACACAGCGTCTCGTCGGAGAATGGCAGCAAATCCTCCACGCTGCCGCCGCCGCGAGCCAGCACGATGACGTCGATGTCGGGGTCGGAGTCCAACTCTCGCAATGCCGTAACGATCTGGGAAACTGCGGTCGGGCCCTGGACGGCGGTGTTGCGAACGGCGAACCGCACCGCGGGCCACCGCGCGGCGGCCACCGTAGTCACGTCATGCTCGGCCGCGCTGGCCCGTCCGGTGATCAGACCGATCATGCTGGGCAGGAAGGGGATCGGCCGCTTGAGTCGTGGATCGAAGAGGCCTTCGGCGGCCAGCAGTTGGCGCAGTCGCTCGATGCGGGCCAACAGCTCACCGATGCCCACTGCACGTATTTCGCTGAGCCGCAACGTGAGTGTGCCTCGTCCGGTGAAAAAGTTCGGCTTACCGCAGACCACCACCTGCACGCCTTCGACGAGCTTGACCGGCGCGTTGTCAATCAGGTTGCGCGGCGCGGTCACGGTCAGCGACATGTCGGCAGCCGGATCGCGCAGTACCATGAACACCGTCTTGGCGCCCGGCCGGATGTTGATCTGAGTCAGCTGGCCTTCAACCCAGACCGTGCCCAATTTGTCGATCCAGCTTGCGATTCGGATTGCGACCGCGCGAACCGGAAACGGGTTCTCGGCCGAATTCGCCGAGCCGGCCGGCGTACTGGCATTGCTGACAGGGTTGGCGGTCACTTCGCCGTCGCGCGCGTGATCCTGTTTGCCAGCAGCGTCTGGAACGGCGCGCGCCCTTTGGTGGCCTCCTCGTAGGCCAGCAGGGCTTCGAGCTCGTCGACATCGAGTGTCTGCAGCCGGGCCCGCAACTGGGCCAGGGTCAGCTGTTCGTAGTCCAGCTCCTCGACTACCGCTGGGGCAGACACCGACTGCTTCGCCGGCTTTGCGGCCGACCTTGTCGGGGACTCGACCGCGTCGGGTTCCGAGTACAACGCGAACCGGCCCTCGGAGCGGCGCTCGAGCTCGGGCGCGGACGCGTCGTCGTCATCGTCGGGCAGGTCCTCGTCGAACGTCGCCCACTCCGGCTGCTCGTCCTTGGGCGGGAAGATCTGCTCCAAGGTGGCATCGCCTTTGATCACCAGCTCGGCGACGTTCTGCTGGAACCGCATCACGAAGTGTGCTGCCGTGCTGGCCAGCGTCATCGGATACATCAGGATGGTTTTCGGCAGCCTGATCGTTTCCTCGACGGCCATCGTCGCGGCGCCCACCAGCAGCCGAACCCCGTATGGTGCAGTAGCCATGCGGTCAAGCCTGCCTTAACTGACGGACAACTCCAAGCTGAGCGCGCGAGTTGGCGGCCCAGTGTCGGCAGAAAGTACGCTGGTGGACATGCCGCCGACCGTGAACATGGGCCCACACATAGGGATGAGGGCCGGCGCAACCGCCACGGTGACCGAGCCGGTGACCGGCAAGCGTGTCCTGCTTGCCGAGCCCCGCGGGTACTGTGCCGGCGTCGATCGTGCCGTCGAGACCGTCGAGCGTGCGCTGGAAAAGCACGGCGCACCCGTCTACGTCCGGCATGAGATCGTGCACAACCGCCACGTGGTCGAAACGCTGGCCAAGGCCGGCGCGGTTTTCGTCGAGGAGACCGACGAGGTGCCCGAAGGCGCCATCGTGGTGTTCTCCGCCCACGGCGTGGCCCCAACCGTGCACACGACGGCCGCCGAGCGGCAGCTGAAGGTCATCGACGCGACCTGCCCGCTGGTCACCAAGGTGCACAACGAGGCCAAGCGATTCGCCCGTGACGACTACGACATCCTGCTGATCGGTCACGAGGGCCACGAGGAGGTCGTCGGCACTGCCGGCGAAGCCCCCGACCACGTACAACTGGTCGACGGTCCGGGCGCCGTCGACAGTGTGACGGTTCGCGACGAGAACAAGGTGATCTGGTTGTCGCAGACCACGCTATCCGTCGACGAGACGATGGAGACCGTGCAGCGGCTGCGGGTCCGCTTCCCGAAACTGCAGGACCCGCCCAGCGACGACATCTGCTACGCGACCCAGAATCGGCAGGTGGCGGTCAAGGCGATGGCGCCGGAGTGCGAGCTGGTGATCGTCGTCGGGTCGGGCAACTCGTCCAACTCGGTGCGGTTGGTCGAGGTCGCGTTGGGCGCCGGGTCAGCGGCTTCGCACCTGGTCGACTACGCCGACGACATCGATCCGGCATGGTTGGAGGGCGTCACCACCGTCGGAGTCACGTCCGGCGCGTCAGTGCCTGAGGTGCTGGTCCGCGGGGTGCTGGAGCGGTTGGCCGAATACGGCTATGACGTGGTTCAGCCGGTGACGACAGCCAACGAGACGTTGGTGTTCGCGCTGCCCCGGGAGATCAGGCCCGCCCGCGGTGGCTAGTCCCGGGAATCGCCCGCGGACCTACGTGGCCGGCGCGGGCGGTCGTCGAGTGGCTCGTCGCCTCCGGCTGCTTTCCGATATCTGACCTGTGAGATCGGGTGATGGGTCGCGGTGCTCCCGTTCGGTGCGGGCCTGCGCCGCGGCGCGGGCCCAGGAGCGGGGTCGAAGGGCTCCATGGGTTCGTACGGGTCGAAGCGGCTGGCCGGGCGATCTCTGCGAGCATGCGGGTCACGCCGGACATCGCGCGGCGGGCGGGCACGCAGGTCCTGGTCGCGCGGCAACCTGCTGCGCCGGGGCGGTTCGGGAGCATCGAATTCGGGCGTCGGGCGTCGGCGCCGGGCGCGCTCGCGGGCCGCGTCCACCTCATCGTCCAGCGGGAGCCGAGCGTCCAGTGGTGGCCGTTGCCGGCGGGTCCGCGTCGACGCCGGACGCTTACCGGTTCGTCGTGCGTCGGACGTGGTGGATCGCGCGGAACGCTCGACCGCGTGCGTTCGGCGCGACCGCGACTTGGCTGCCTTGTCGACGGTCTCGTCGGCGGGTTCGCGGTTGAACATCGCCGTCAGCCGGGTGACCAATCCGAGCCCTCCACCCTCGCCGGCGGCGTCGGCGGCATCGGTGGCTTCCGCCGCAGCCGCGTGGAACCGGCCCAGATACCACCGGATCAGGCCGAGCGCCAAGACGCCCGCCGACGTGAACAGCATCAGCGGGAAACGCTCGATCAACGGGTAGCCACAGTTGATCACCAGGTCTTTGACGCCGGTGAATTTGGCGCCGTGGAACAGGAAGTAGGCCCCGGGCACCGCGCAGAACAAGATCAGCGGCGGCTGGATCACCGCGGTGAAGATTCCGGACTGGCGAACGGCCAGCAGCGCGGCCACGCAACCCGCCACATACAGACCGGAGAAGACGGTGGTCAGCTCCTTGCCGGATCCGGCGTCGAAAGCGAAGCCGACAGCGACTCCGGTCACGGCGATCACCACTGCGGCCCACCACGGGACACCAGGAATTCCGGGGATTATCGAGCGGTGATCTGCGGCCACCGCCGACCGGTCCTGCTGTGCTGACACATGTCGACCGTACCGGTTTGACGCCGAAAGACGCGTAACGACCGCGTTAGTAATGCGTGGGCGTGCCTGATCTCCCCGTTCTCCTACACTTGACTTCCTGTGAGCCTGAGCCTCGGGATTGTCGGCCTGCCTAACGTCGGTAAATCGACCCTGTTTAACGCGTTGACCAGAAACAACGTGGTGGCCGCCAACTACCCGTTCGCGACGATCGAGCCGAACGAAGGCGTGGTGCCGCTGCCCGACGCGCGGTTGGCGACGCTGGCGGAGTTGTTCGCCTCAGAGCGAATCGTTCCGGCGCCGGTGACGTTCGTCGACATCGCCGGTCTGGTCGCCGGTGCCTCGGAAGGCGCCGGCCTGGGCAACAAGTTCCTGGCCAACATCCGCGAGTGCGACGCGATCTGCCAAGTGGTGCGGGTGTTCGCCGACGACGATGTGACTCACGTGGCCGGTCGGGTGGATCCGAAGTCCGACATCGAGGTCGTCGAGACCGAGCTGATCCTGGCCGATCTGCAGACCCTCGAGCGGGCCGTGCCGCGACTGGAGAAAGAGGCGCGCAACAACAAGGAGCGCAAACCGCTGTACGACGCTGCGTTCGCCGCCCAGCAGGTGCTCGACGGCGGCACGACGCTGTTCGCCGCCGGCGCGGATGCGGTGCTGCTGCGGGAATTGAATCTGCTCACCACCAAACCCTTCCTGTACGCGTTCAACGCCGACGAGTCGGTGCTCACCGATGCCGACCGGGTCGCCGAATTGCGCGCGCTGGTGGCGCCGGCGGACGCGGTGTTCCTGGACGCCAAGATCGAGTCGGAGCTCATCGAACTCGACGAGGAGTCGGCCGCCGAGCTGCTGGAGTCGATCGGCCAGGCCGAGCGAGGCCTGGATGCCTTGGCGCGGGCCGGTTTTCACACCTTGAGGCTGCAGACCTATTTGACGGCCGGGCCCAAGGAGTCGCGGGCGTGGACGATCCACCAGGGCGACACCGCACCAAAGGCGGCCGGGGTAATCCACACCGACTTCGAAAAGGGCTTCATCAAAGCCGAGATCGTGTCCTACGACGATCTGGTCGCCGCCGGGTCGATGGCCGCGGCCAAGTC
>DASXJI010000099.1:0-9819 GCA_036497495.1 Mycobacterium sp. | reverse complement strand
ACATCCTTGCCGCTTTCTTGACAGAAGGAGAATTACGGCTCGGGACTCTACCCGCGGAATGCGGTTCAGCCGCCCAACTTCCGGATGAGTGGACGTGTCGGCTGCGGCGCCGTCGCGGTCAGGCGGATGCCGCGCGCATCACCATTGCCGGCGCATCCGCGACCGGTGTTGCGACAGAGGCCGAATCACGCCCCAGCGCGATCGTCGCCGCCGTCATCGCGCCGACGGCCAGCGCCAGAATCACACCCCCGGCACCTCGGACCACCAGATGCTCACCGAGCACGACGACACCCAACAGCACCGCCACCACCGGCTCACCGACCACCATGACCGGCACCGACGCTTGCAGCGCGCCCGCATGAAATGCGGACTGCTGCAACACGGTAACCGTGACCGCAAGTGCCACCAGTAGATACGGCGCCGGCACCGTCAACAATCCATGCCAACCGTGCGCGGCAAGGTGGCGCGTGCTGACTTTGGTCAACACCGCGATCATCCCGAGCAGCACGGCGACGGCGGTGGCCAACAGCATGGCCCGGGTTCGACCGGCCGTCCGGCGGGCCGCCAG
The DNA here is from genome assembly GCA_036497495.1 of Mycobacterium sp. GTDB lineage: Bacteria > Actinomycetota > Actinomycetes > Mycobacteriales > Mycobacteriaceae > Mycobacterium. The sequence goes on along the minus strand of DASXJI010000099.1, from coordinate 9,251 downwards.
GACGCAGACGATCACCACTGGCACCGAGACGCCCAGCGCCACACTCCACGCGGGCACCGGTGGACGATAGTGGCCCTCGCGCGGCTGGCCCACCACGACAAATACGGTGAGCGACGCGGTCAGCAGTAACGCCCAACCCCAATCACGCGCCCGCACATGCTGATTGGAGAACCGCGCACCCAGCGGCAACACGAATAGCAGCGACGACACCAGCAGGGGTTGCACGAGCAACAACGACCCGTGCGCCAACGCAAGCGCCTGGAACACATATCCGCCGATCGCGCCCAGCGTTCCCGCCCACCACGACGGCTGACGGACCCACGACGTCACAATTGCGCCGGTGTCCTCCGGGTTGTCTACCGCGCCCTGGATGGCACGCTGCCGCACGACGATGCCCACTGCGGCCCAAAACGCCGCAAGCAGGGCGGATCCGATCGCCAGAGCGTGCGACGCTAACCACTCCACGTTTGGCTCACTACCCGGATGCTCGCAATCTCTAACCCAGATACCCGGTCTGATTCACCAGTCGCACCGACGATGCGCCGTCGGGGTAGAACTCGGCGATGCTCAACGATGCCAGGTCGAGGTGCAGCCGGTAGAGAATCCCCGGCCCCGCATCAAGCGCGTCGCGCAGCAGCATTTTGATCGGCGTCACGTGCGATACCACCAGCACCGTGCTGCCGCCGTGGTCGGCGACGACCCGGTCGCGCGCCCGGGAGACCCGCTGATTCACGGCGTCGAAGCTTTCTCCGCCCGGCGGCTCTGTGCTGGTGTCGCGCAACCAGCGTCGATGCAGTTCGGGATCGTGTTCGGCGGCCTCGGTGAACGTGAGTCCCTCCCAAGCGCCGAAATCGGTTTCGATCAGGTCGTCGTCGACGGTGACATCCAGGCCCAGCCTTTTAGCGGCCGCCGTCGCGGTGTCGTGGCAGCGCTGTAACGGTGAACTGATCACCGCCGCGATGCCGCCACGCGCGCCCAGATACCGGGCGGCGGCGTCGGCCTGTTGTCGGCCCAGCTTGGTCAGTGGCGGGTTGCCGCGTCCGGAGTAGCGCCGCTGCACCGACAGCTCGGTCTGGCCGTGGCGCAGCAACAGCAACCGGGTGGCCGTGCCGCGCGCGCCGGTCCATCCCGGCGGTGAGGGATTTTCACCGACGGCGGCCGGCGACGGTGCGCCGGCCTGTTCGGCCGCGGCGTCCATCGCCTCGTTGGCCAACCGGTCGGCGTGCGAGTTCTCCGCTCGCGGAATCCAGGTGAAGCTGACCTGCTCGAACCGCTGCGCCAGGGCGCGAGCCTGCGCGTGAAGCTCGGCTAGGTCGGGATGCTTGACCTTCCATCGCCCCGACATCTGCTCGACGACGAGTTTGGAATCCATCGACACCGCGACTTCGGCGGCGTGCAGCTTCGCAGCCTCTTCCAAACCCGCGATCAGGCCGCGATATTCGGCGACGTTGTTGGTGGCCCAGCCGATGGACTGCTTACTCTCGGCCAGCACGATCGAGCGGTCCGCGGACCAGACCACCGAACCGTAGCCGGCCGGTCCGGGGTTGCCGCGGGATCCGCCGTCGGCTTCGACGAGGACTTTCACTGGCTTGCGCCTTTGAGCCGCAACAAGATTGCTCCGCATTCGGGACACCGCAGCACTTCGTCGTCGGCCGCCGCAGAGATCCGGGCCAGCTCACCGCGGTCGATCTCGATCCGGCACGCCCCGCATCGGCGGCCTTGCAGCAGGCCGGCCCCGGGCCCCCCGCCGGACCGCTGTCGTTCATACAACGTCACCAGAGCCGGAGCCAGCTCAGCGGTGAGTTCGTCGCGCCTCGACGAGTGAACACGCCGATGGTGGTCGATGTCGGCCAGCGTCGTGTCCAGGGCTTGTTGAGCGGCGGCCAGATCGTTCTGCAGTGCGTCGACGGTTGCCTGCTCCGCGGCCTGCTGTGTCTGCAGCTGTTCACGGCGTTCCATCACCTCCAGCAGCGAATCTTCCAGGCTGGATTGGCGACGCTCAAGGGTGCCCAATTCGTGCTGCAGGTCCGACAACTGCTTGGCATCTGCCACCGACTGCAGCAGCGACCGGTCCCGGTCCTCGCGCTGGCGCACCGCGTCGATCTCCGACTCGAAACGCGACACCTGGGTGTCCAAGTCCTCCAGCGCAATCTGCAGGGCTCCCAGCCGATCGTTGGCGGCTATCTGCTCGGTTTTTATCCGCTCGCAGTCGGCGCGCTCGGGCAGGCGGCCGGCGCGGTGATTCATCTTCGCCAGCTCGGCGTCGAGTTCGGCCACTTCGAGTAGTGAACGCTGCTGTGCGACTTCGGCTTTCATGCGTACTTTCCCCCGCTGTCGTTGTCGACGTTCCATGGATCGGTGCGGATGGGACACACATCCACCGACAGCGCAGTGTCAAAAGCCGACCGCAGCACGTCGGCAGCCTGCGCACACCACGGAAATTCACTTGCCCAATGCGCGACGTCTACCAGCGCCACCTCCGAAGCACGGCGGTGCTCGTCGGCCGGGTGGTGCCGTAGATCGGCCGTCACGTAGGCCTGAACCTCCGCGCCCGCCACGGCACCCAGCAGCGAGTCACCCGCACCACCGCACACCGCAACCCGCGAAACCAGCCGGTCCGGATCACCGGCGGCGCGCACTCCCCATGACGTTTGCGGCAGCCCGGCCCGCACGCGGGAAACGAACGCGCTCAACGACTCTGGCTGTGGTAGCGAGCCGATCCGGCCCAGCCCGACGTCGCCCGGCGTCGGGGCCAGCGCGATGATGTCGAACGCCGGCTCCTCATACGGGTGCGCCGCGCGCATCGCCGCGAGCACTCGACCCCGTACCCGCGCGGGCGCGACAACCTCGACCCGGTCCTCGACCACGTGTTCCACAGCGCCGACGCTGCCGATGGCCGGCGCAGCGCCGTCCTCCGGAAGGAATTGGCCGGTGCCGGTGATGCTCCAACTGCAGTGCGAATAGTCGCCGATCTGGCCGGCGCCGGCCGCGAAGATCGCCGCTCGCAGCGCATCCGCGTTCTCGGGCGGGACGAAAATCACCCACTTGTCCAGATTCAGCGACGCCGGGGCGGGCTCCAGAACCGCCTCGACGGTCAACCCCAGAGCCTGCGCCAGCGCGTCGGAGACGCCCGGTGACGCCGCGTCCGCGTTGGTGTGCGCGGTGAACAGCGAACGCCCGGTGCGGATCAACCGGTGCACCAACGCGCCCTTGGCGGTGCCGGCCGACACCGTGTCCACCCCACCCAACAGCAACGGATGGTGGGCCAGTAGCAGGCCGCCGTCGGGCACCGCGTCGACCACCGCGGCGGTGGCGTCCACCGCGATCGTCACCGAGCTCAGCGTGTCGTCGGGGTCACCGCAGACCAGGCCGACGGAATCCCACGACTGAGCAATCCCGGGCGGGTACGCCTCGTCCAGCGCGTCGATGACCACCTCTAACCGAACCGTCATCGCAGCACCCCGCTCTTGGCGATGTCGGCGATCGCCTCGACGAGCAGCGGCCACTCCGGTCGCACCCCAGCACGCAGGTAGCGACCGTCCAGGCCGACGAACGTGTCGCATCGTCGCACGGCAATTCCTCTGGCGTGCAGATGCTTCCGGGTCAACTCGGCGTCACCGACGGTGAACAAGACGAATGGCGCGCGGCCATCGACCGGCTCAACACCCACCGAGTGCAGGCCGGACACCATCTCGGCGCGCATCGCCGCCAACCGCCGCGCACCCGCCGCGGCTTCGGCCACCGCCTTCGGCGCACAGCACGCCGCGACGGCGGTCAACTGCAGCGTGCCCATCGGCCAGTGCGCGCGGGTAGCGGTCAGCCGCGCCAGCACCTCCGGAGCACCCAGCGCGTAGCCCACCCGCAGGCCGGCCAACGACCAGGTCTTGGTGAGGCTGCGCAACACCAAAACATCGGGCAGCGGCTGATCGGCCAACGATTCCGGCTCACCGGGAACAGCATCGGCGAACGCCTCGTCCACCACGACGATGCGGCCGGGCCGGCGCAACGACAGGATGTGTTCGCGGGTGTGCACAACGCCGGTCGGGTTGGTCGGATTGCCGACCACGACCAGGTCGGCCTCCTCGGGTATCTGCACGCCCGCCAGACCGAACGGCGGATCGAGCACGGCGTGATGCACCGGGACCCCGACGGCTCGCAGCGCCAGTTCCGGTTCGGTGAACGACGGTGCGATCACCGCGGCCAGTGTCGGACGCAGATTGGGTAGTAGTGCGAATCCTTCGGCGGCTCCGGCTAATAGCGCAACGTCATCGTCAGCGCGGCGGTGCCGGCCGGCCACCGCCTGGATGGCCGCGCGTTCGTCGTCGGTGCTCGGGTATCGCGCCAAGTCGGGCAGTCGCGCGGCCAGTCGCTCCAGCAGCCAGGCCTGCGGTTGCGCGTGCCGGATGTTGACGGCGAAATCGAGCATGCCGGGTTCGGCCGCTTGGTCGCCGTGGTAGCGGGCCTGCGCGAGCGAGATCGATGCGCTCGAATCCAGACTCGCCACATCTCAAACAGTAACGACCGCGCGTCGACGTCCGGTATCGGGACACGATCACCGGCATCCCGGGCCATCCTGGACAATAGGTACGTGACAGGCACGGTCTCGGCAGCTGATTCGAATCGGCCGGCTCTCCCCCGCAAGCAGGAGGTACCCCCACCTCCCGCCGCTCCAGGGTGCGCATCGTCGCCGGCCGCACCACAGCTGGTGATCTTCGACCTCGACGGCACGCTCACCGACTCCGCGGACGGCATCGTGTCCAGTTTCCGGCACGCGCTCGGCGAGATCGGTGCCGCTGTGCCCGAGGGCGACCTCGCGAGTCAGATCGTCGGGCCGCCGATGCACCACACCTTTGAGGCGATGGGGCTGGGCGAGCACGCCGAGGCGGCGATCGCCGCCTACCGCGCTGACTACACCACCCGCGGTTGGGCGATCAACAGCCTTTTCGACGGGATCGGGCCATTGCTCGCCGATCTGCGGGCCGCCGGTGTCCGACTGGCGGTAGCCACCTCCAAGGCGCAGCCGACCGCGCAACTCATATTGGCCCATTTCGGCCTGAACGAGCACTTCGAGGTCGTCGCCGGAGCCAGCGTCGATGGCACGCGCGCCGCCAAGGCCGACGTGCTCGCGCACGCGTTGGCGCAGCTGCACCCGTTGCCCGAACGGGTACTCATGGTCGGCGACCGCCGCCACGACGTCGAGGGCGCGGCCGCCCACGGCATCGACGCGGTCGTCGTGGGCTGGGGTTACGGTCAGGGCGACTTCGTCGACACCGGCGCCAGCAGCGGCGCAGTGCACGTCGCGACGATCGCCGAGCTGCGGAGGGCGTTGGGTGTCTGATTCCGATTGCTCCAAGCTGCACATCACCTTCGTGTGCACCGGCAACATCTGCCGGTCGCCGATGGCGGAGAAGATGTTCGCCCACCAGATCACCGAACGCGGCCTGGACGACTCGGTGCGGGTAACCAGCGCGGGAACCGCCGGCTGGCACATCGGCAAGTCTGCTGACGAGCGCGCCAACCGCGTGCTGCGTGGGCACGGCTACCCCACCGACCACATCGCCGCTCAGGTCGACATCGACCATCTCAACGCCGACCTGGTGATTGCGCTGGCCCGCAACCACATACCGCTTCTTCAGCAGCTGGGCGTCGAGGCCGATCGGATCCGGATGCTGCGATCCTTCGACCCCCGTTCTGGCGCTTTCGTTCTCGACGTCGACGACCCTTACTACGGCGACCACGACGACTTCGAAGCCGCGTTCGCCGCGATCGAGGCTTCGCTGCCCGGACTGCACACGTGGGTCGACGAGCAGCTGGCGCGGAATGGACAGGGCTGATGCGCCGCCTGACCTTCCTGCTGCGGCCGGGCTGGATTGCGCTGGCCGTGGTGGTGATCGCATTCACCTACTTGTGCTTCAGCGTGCTCGCGCCGTGGCAGCTGGGAAAGAACACCAAAACGTCGCGGGAGAACAACCAGATCCAACGGTCGCTGACGACCGCCCCGGTAGCGTTGACAACACTTTTGCCGCATCAGGATTCATCGGCACCCGACGGACAATGGCGCAGAGTGACGGCCACCGGGCACTACCTGCCGGACAAGCAACTGGTGGCCCGGTTGCGCGTGGCCGAGGGCGACCCGGCGATGGAGGTGTTGCTGCCGTTCGTGGTCGACGGCGGCCCGACCGTCTTGGTCGACCGCGGCTACGTGCGGCCACTACCGGGTTCGCGGGTACCGCCGGTCGCGCCACCGCCCGGTGGGACGGTGACCGTCACCGCACGCCTGCGCGACCCCGAGGGGCCGGTGCCGGGTAAGGAGTCTTTCGTCAGTGATGGTGTGCGACAGGTTTATTCGATCAATACGAGTCAGATCGCCACGCTGACCGGAGTTCCGTTGGCCGGGTCGTACCTGCAATTGGTCGGCGATCAGCCCGGCGGCCTGGGCGTCATCGCCCTGCCCCACCTGGATGCGGGTCCATTCTTGTCCTACGGCATCCAGTGGGTCACCTTCGGCGTCGTCGCGCCGATCCTGCTGGGCTACTTCGTGTACGCCGAAGTGCGGGCACGCCGTGCCGACAAAGCTCAAGCGTCACCGGCGACGACCGGCCAACAGCCAGCGACCGTCGAGGACAAGCTCACCGACCGCTACGGACGGCGGCGCTGAGCCCGACGAGTGCCAGCGCCGCAGCCGCCTGCACCGCACGCGAAAGCCGCACGGCGCGGCGCAGATCCGTGACGGTTGGCGGTGGACCCGCACCGAGCGCCGGCCGGATCTGCAACTCGTAGTGGTACTGGGTGGGCCCGCCGAGTTGCACGCCCAGCGCGCCGGCGAATGCCGCTTCGACCACGCCGGCGTTGGGGCTGGGATGACGACCGGCATCGCGACGCCATGCGGCCGCCGCGCCCGACGGCGAGCCGCCGACGATCGGCGAGCACAGCACCGTCAGCCCGGCGGTCACCCGGGCGGCGGCATAGTTGGCCGCATCATCCAACTTCGCTGCGGCCCAACCGAATCGGACATAGCGAGGTGAGCGGTGACCGATCATCGCGTCGAGTGTGTTGATCGCGCGGTACCCGAGGACCCCGGGCACCCCGCCCGCCACGGCCCACAAGAGCGGCGCGACCTGCCCGTCCGAGGTGTTTTCGGCGATCGACTCGACTGTGGCGCGGGTCAATCCCGCGGCATCGAGCAGCGCCGGGTCGCGGCCGCACAGCGACGGCAGCAGCCGTCGGGCGCCGTCGAGGTCGTTGCTTGCCAGCAGCTCGCCCATCGCTGACCCGATGCGCGCCAGCGACGTTCCACCGAGCGCGATCCAGGTGGCAGCCGCGGTGACAACGGTCGACCCGAGCGGGCCATGCCGGCGGGCGCAACGCTGTAGCGCTGCGCCGAACAGGGTCACCGTGCCGACCAGAATCGCGGCGTGCACGGCGCCAGCGTGCCTCGTGTCGCGATAGGTGAACGGCTCCGCCGTCGTTGCCGCGACGCCGAAGCCAGCCACCGGATGACCCGCCCGCGGGTCGGCGAACACCAGGTCGGCCAGGTAGCCGACCAGCACACCGACGACCCGGGTATGCCGCGTGGCGCCAAACACTCCGGCAGCGTCTCACACATGGTCTACTCGGCTGATGGGGCCTTCATCGCGGGCGCAGCCCACCGGAGGCAAAGGGAGGCGGCGCGCCACCCGGGTCGCTGACCTGCTGAGTCCCGCCGCTGTGCTGCTGCCCGCCGCGAACGTGATCATGCAGCTGTCGCTGCCTGGCGTCGGTTACGGCGTACTGGAAAGCCCGGTCGACAGCGGCAACGTCTACAAGCATCCGTTCAAACGGGCACGAACCACTGGAACGTATTTGGCCGTCGCGACCATCGGCACCGAGTCGGACCGCGCGCTGATCCGCGCTGCCGTGGACACCGCTCATAGGCAGGTACGGTCGACGCCGTCGAGCCCGGTCTCCTACGACGCTTTCGACCCGGGCCTACAGCTGTGGGTGGCCGCCTGCCTGTATCGCTATTTCATCGATCAGCACGAGTTCTTGCACGGCCCGCTCGACGATGCGACCGCGGACGCGGTCTATCAGGACGGCAGACGACTGGGCACCACACTTCAAGTTCGCGATGTGATGTGGCCACCGGACCGCGTCGCGTTCGACGATTACTGGAAGCGGTCAACCGAAGACCTGCGCATCGATCCCGCGGTCCGCGAACACCTGCACGGCGTGGCGGCGATGACGTTTCTTCCGTGGCCGTTGCCGGCGTTGGCCGGACCGTTCAATCTCTTCGCGACGACGGGCTTCCTGGCGCCTGAGTTCCGCACCATGATGCGTTTGGAGTGGTCAGAATCCCAGCAGCGCCGGTTCGAGTGGCTACTCGCCGCGCTGCGGCTTGCGGACCGGTTGATTCCCCGTCAGGCGTGGATTCTCGGCTACCGGCTCTACCTGTGGGACATGCGGTTTCGCGCCCGAATGGGCTGGCGGATCGTTTAAGGACTAGATGACGAGGGTGAGCGCCACCATGCCGATAACGCCCACAACTGCCAGCCAGAACCACGGCTGCAGCAAGAGGGGGCCGGTGTTGGCGTCGAAGTCCTTGGGCAGAACGTCGGTGTCTGTGCGCTCGGGAGTCAGCTGCGAAGTCATGTATCAAGCATGGCTAATTAGGCAGACGAAGTAAATGTGGCGCTCGCCACCCTGAGGCCGCGGATGCGATCTAGGTCACACTTAGATGGCAGCCCGCTGATCTGCCGGCGCAGACTGGCCAGAGAGGAAACAGAGTCATGGCATTTCCGGCCCTCAACCACGTCGCGCTGACCGTCCGCGACATGGCCGTCAGCGGCCCCTGGTACGGCCGCCTGTTCGACGCCGACCCCGTGGTCGACGAACACACCGCTGCCGGATTCCGGCACCTGGTGTGGATCCTCGACGGCGGCACCCTGCTCGGAATACACCAGCATGAGCACCCGGCGCCCGACGAGCGCTTCAGCGAGTTCCGGGTGGGCCTGGATCATGTCGGTTTCGGCTGCGCCGACCGCGCCGCACTGGAGACCTGGATGGACCGCCTCAATGAGCTCCACATCCAGCACGGCGGAATCGTCGAGGCGCCCTACGGCTCGGGTTTGAGCTTCCGTGACCCGGACGGCATCGCGCTCGAGTTCTTTGCGCCGCCACGGTGACTGACATGAACGCCCCGTCCGCGTCGCAGATGTGTCAGCATGGGCGGGTGAGCGCCCGCAAGATCGCCCATTGTTTATCCGCCGCAGTAG